>DATDIA010000021.1:0-4359 GCA_036521295.1 Candidatus Cybelea sp.
TACGGTTGAGCTGGCGATGGTGACGTTCGCGCTCGTCGCCGATTGGTAGCAATGGAGGAAGGCAGGGCGCGTACTCTCCGAGTCGGGATCGACGTCGGCGGGACCTTTACCGACGTGGTAGCGATCGATGCGGCGACACGCACGCTCGTTGCGAGCATCAAAGTGCCGACCACGCACGACGCGCCCACGGGCGTTGCGGCCGGGATCGTCGCCGGCATCGAACGGCTGCTGAGCACTCCCTCAACCAATGCGGCAGAGATCGCCTTTATCGCGCATTCGACGACCCAGGCGACCAATGCGCTGCTCGAAGGCGATTTGGCACGCGTCGGCGTCGTCGGCTTACTCGATGGCTTGGCGTGGCTGTCGAAGCGGCAAATGCGCTTCGGGACTGTCGAGCTCGACGGGGGATCGTTCTTTGCGCCGGAGTTCGCCTTCGCAAGCGCGCGCGACGAAGCGGCGATGCGTGAGAGCGTCGATCGACTTATCGCAATAGGCGCAGATGCGATCGCTGCCAGCGAGAGCTTTGGGGTCGATCGCCCTGCGCGCGAAACAGCGGCGGTTGCCTATGCGCGCTCGCGTGGAGTCGACGCTACGAGCGGTCACGACGTAAGCACGGCTTACGGCTTGCGCGCGCGCACGCGCACGGCAGCGCTCAACGCAGCGATTTTGCCGAAGATGGTTCGCACCGCGCGTGTAACGGCGGCGGCCGTCGAGCGAGCCACGATTCCCGCACCTTTGATGGTGATGCGCAGCGACGGCGGCGTGATGAGCGTGAACGAGATCGAGCGTCGCCCGATCTTGACGCTTCTCTCGGGGCCGGCCGCCGGCATTGCCGGAGCGCTGCTCTACGAACGTTTGAGCGAGGGAATCTTCGTTGAGGTGGGAGGCACGAGTTCCGACTGTTCGGCGATACGCGCCGGTCGCCCGCAAATGCAGGCGGCACGCATCGGGGGTCATCGCACGATGCTGCGTACGCTCGACGTACGCACGCTCGGCATCGGCGGGGGCAGCATGCTTCGGATCGACGAGAATGCCGTGCTCGACGTCGGTCCTCGTAGCGCGCACATCGCCGGCTGCGCGTATGCCTCGTTCGTTTCGGAGGAGGCGCTTGCGGGCGCGCGTCTCGAGCCCATCGCACCGACGTCGCGCGACGGCGCCGAATATGCGGCGCTGATCGCGCCCGGCGGACGACGGATGGCGCTCACGGCGACATGCGCCGCAAACGTGCTGGGCACGGTCCCGGAGGGCGCGTTTGCGCGTGGGAACCCGGCCGCTGCGCGGCGCGCTTTCGATCTGCTCGCGCAACGGATCGGCGGCGACGCGGTCTCGCTCGCACGCAGGGTGCTCGCGATCGCCGCAGGCAAGCTGCGCCACGCGATCGACCAATTAGCGCGAGATTACTCGCTCGATCCCGCGAGCATCACGATCGTTGGCGGCGGGGGCGCAGCTGGAGCGCTCGTGCCGTCGCTGGGCGAGCTCATGCAGATTCCGTATCGCATCGCTCGTGACGCCGAGGTGATCGCGCCTATCGGTGTCGCACTGGCGCTCGTTCGCGACACCGTCGAACGAACCATCGTTGCTCCATCGCCGCGCGAGATCGCACGCATTCGGCGTGAGGCGGCCGATCGGGTCGTCGCCGCGGGCGCGGCGCCGGACCGCGTCGAGGTTGTGGTTGAGATCGACACGCAGCGCAATAAGGTGCGCGCTACTGCATCGGGTGCGACCGCTTTGGTCGAAGAGGCGGCAGCTGCTTCCTGCGACGAGAGCGAGCGCCGTTCGGCGGCCGCAGATTCGATGCGCTGCGCTTCGGACGAACTCGAAGCCTTCGAACTGACGCGCTCGCTAATTGCCTACCAACGTCGCAGGACGACCAGGAATGCCTTGCGACGCTCGCGCGAGGTTCGCGATCTGCGCGTGGTCGACGAGCGCGGCGTACTGCGTCTCTCTCTACAAGATGCTACGCTAACGCTGACAACGGTCGCCGATGTTGTACCGCGTGTCCGCGAGGCGATCGAGCGCGCGACGCACTTCGGCGATGTCGGACGTGCGATTCCGGCGCTCTACGTCATGCGCGGAAGTCGAATCGCGGCGTTCGAAGGCTTGACGAGCGCGGAGCAAGGCGCCGCGCTCGCGGCTGAAGAGACGGAAGGCTGCGTGCCGGAAGAGCGCATTGCGCTGCTTATCGTACCGCGCGCGCCTTAGTTCACCCGTGGCTGCCGGACGGCGAGACTTTCGGTCAGCTCGAGCGCAACGGTGCTCTTATGGCGCCCATATGAAAAATAGAAAATTAGTCCAATCGAGAACCACACGACGAATCCCAGCCAGACCAGCGGAAAAAAGCCCCAGACTAGTGGATTGCCGTTCTTGAGGTAGTAGATCAATCCTAACGCCGAAATACAGGACAGCACTGGAACGATGTAAGGTCCGAACGGAACCTTAAAAGATCCGACGAGTTCGGGATGGCGCCGCCGAAGAAGCGGAACGGCCACCGCCACCAGACAAAACGCGACCAGAGTACCCATGTTCGTCAGCGATCCTAAAATTCCGATGGGGAAGAACGCGCCAGCCGCTGCGATCAGGATGCCAAAGAAAATTTGAGAGAACATCGGCGTGCGCCACGTTGGATGAAGTCTCGTAAAGCTCGGTGGAATGAGACCATCGCGGGACATCGAGTAAAAGACCCGCGTTTGGCCGTACATCATGACGAGAAGCACGGTAGTCAACCCCGCAATGGCGCCGAACGAAATGATGACGGCCGCCCAAGCCAGTCCCACGTGATTCAGTGCGAACGCGACGGGATAGCTAACGTTTAGCTCGTTGAATGGAACCATCCCGTTGAGGATCGCGACCACGACGATGTACAGAATCGTGCAGATTAGGAGACTTGCAATGATGCCGAAGGGCAAGTCTTTCGCTGGGTTTCGCGCTTCCTCGGCCGTCGTAGAGACGGCGTCGAACCCGATGTATGCAAAGAATATAAAGGCTGCGCCGCCTAGTATGCCGGGCCCGTTGCCGAGGAAGTTCCCCCATCCGAAAGGTATGAAGCCCCCGACTCCGGTCGTCGGGCCCGGCGGAAGATGATAGTTGGCAACGTCGATGTGCCCGACTCCGATCGCAATGAAGAAGAGCACGATCGCTACTTTTACCGCCACGATCACAGCGTTAACCGTGCCGGACTCTTTTGTCCCGCGTACGAGCAAAGCGGTTATGAGCAGAATGATGGCCGCCGCAGGCAAATTAGCGATTCCCGGAATTGAATCCCAGTGGCTGTGTTGCCAAACCTGCGGAATGTTAAGATGAAATAGTGTCTGAAGGATGTAGGTGAAATAGCCCGACCATCCGACGCTCACGGTCGACGCTCCGAGTGCGTATTCGAGCACGAGTCCCCAGCCTACGATCCATGCCAGAAACTCGCCCATCGTCGCATACGTGTAGGTGTAGGCGCTGCCCGAAATCGGAACCTTGCTGGAAACCTCGGCATAACATAGAGCTGCGAGTCCGCTCACGATGCCGGCGATGACGAAGGAGATCGTTAGCGCCGGACCGGCTCGCGTAGCCGAAGCGACGCCGGTGAGCACGAAGATACCGGTTCCAATAATGGCGCCGATGCCCATGGCGGTCAAGGCCCAAGGGCCGAGCGAGCGTTTAAGACCGCTCTCTTTGTTGTCTCCTTCGGCAAGGATACGCGCGAGCGGCTTTATTCGTTGCATCAACATGCGGTTGCTCTAGCGCAGGAACCGGATTGCAAACGGATAGGTGTAGGGGCGCCCCTCGCTCGCGGCGATCGTTCCAAGGACGATGAAGACGATCGACGCCAACAGCACGATCAAGGCTGCCGCGGCGAATGAGATCCAAAGAACGGCAAAGCTGATTGGTGCCGTCGTCTCGGAAGTGGACGTCGTGGTCATAGGAATGAGAAATCCGAGCGTCGCCGCCACACCAACGATCACGGCAAGGATCACGAGGATCGAGATCGTGATCTGATAGTTTAGCGACGCGCGCGCGTGCTCACCGACGAACTCCGACTCGTGTCCTTTGATGAGGTAGATGACGAGCGGCCCGAGGATGTGGCCAAAGGGCATTCCCGCAATGGCGACGAGCGCGCTGAGATGCGCGGCCATCGCCCAGTTCCGCTCCTGAGCGCCGGCCTGAACTTGCATGGCGGTGTATTTGGGAGGGCAAGGAAATGGCCTGCTGCGCGAGGCGACGAAGCGCGGCGCATGCCCGATTTCGACGTGTTGGTCGTGGGCGGAGGTAATGCCGGTTGCGCAGCGGCGATTGCGGCGGCGCGTCACGGCGCGCAAACTTTGTTGGTTGAGCGATACGGATTTCTCGGCGGTACGGCGACTGCCGCGATGG
>DATDIA010000022.1:0-5039 GCA_036521295.1 Candidatus Cybelea sp.
AGCCAGGTTTTGCGCCCGATTACCCGCAATGCCGTCGAGCGCTCCGCATTTGATCAGCGCTTCGAACACGCGTCGATTGGCCTGCTTGGCGTCGACTCGCTTGGCGAGATCGAAAAGATCGGAAAAACGTCCCTCGCGAGCTCGCGTTTCGATGATGTTGCGGACCGCCGCCTCGCCAACCCCTTTTACGGCTGCCAAGCCGAAGCGGATGGCATCGTCGACTACGGTAAAATCGACGAGCGATTCGTTGATGTCAGGCGGTAAGACGTCAATGCCGACCTTCTTGGCCTCGTCGATGTATTCGACGAGCTTTTCCGTCTTGTCTTTGACCGACGTCATCAAAGCGGCGAGGTATTGCAATGGATGATTCGCCTTGAGATAGGCGGTCTGGTATGCAATCCATGCGTACGCCGCTGCGTGCGCCTTGTTGAAAGCGTAGCCGGCGAACGGCTCGATATGATGAAAGAGCCGCTCCGCCAGGGCCCGGTCGATTCCCGACGTGGCGGCCGCGCCCGCGACGAACTTCTCTTGGTAGAACGGAATCTTTTCCTTTTGCTTCTTACCGATGACCTTGCGCAGCTCGTCGACTTCGGTCAGCGTAAAGCCGGCGATCTCTCGCGCCATCCGCATAACCTGCTCCTGATAAACCGGAATCCCGTAGGTGTCCGCCAGAATCGGCTGCAGCTTTGAATGGAGGTACTGCGGCTTTGCCCGCCCATGCTTTCCGGCTACGTACTGCGGGATCCAATCCATCGGTCCCGGGCGAAAGAGCGCAACCAACGCAACGATATCGTCAAATCCGGTCGGCTGTAGCTCTGCGCAAACGCGCTTCATGCCTTCCGACTCGAGCTGAAAAATGCCGACCGTCTCGCCACGCCCCAACATTTCATACGTCCGCGCGTCATCGAAGGAAATCGCGGAGAGGTCGAAATTGGGATCGACGGTCCGGCGAATCTCTCCAACGGCGTTCTCCATCACGGTCAGGTTTCGCAGGCCGAGAAAGTCCATTTTGAGCAGCCCGATGCGCTCGATCGAATCCATGTCGTACTGTGTATTGACGCCGCCGTCCCCAAAACGGCAGAGCGGAGTGTATTCGATAAGCGGTCCGGCCGAGATAACGACGCCCGCAGCGTGCGTGCCCGCGTTGCGCGCGAGCCCTTCGATTTCCTTAGCCGTGTCGAGCAGTTTGTGTATCTCGGGTTGGGCCGCATAGATCGCTTTAAGCTCCGCGATCTGCTCGATGGCCCGTTTGATCGAAAAGCCGCCCGGTCCGGATGGCACCAGCTTTGCGATCCGGTCGACGTCGGGAAGCGGCACGCCGAGCGCTCTGCCGGCGTCGCGGATCGCGGCGCGCGCCGCCATCGTTCCGAACGTGACGATCTGCGCTACCCTGTCCTTCCCGTATTTCTCCGTGACGTATCCGATGACTTCATCGCGCCGGTCAACGCAGAAGTCGGTGTCGATGTCCGGCATTGAAATACGCTCGGGATTAAGAAAGCGCTCGAAGAGCAAGTTGAAGCGCAGCGGATCCAGATCGGTAATCTTCAAGCAATATGCGACGAGCGATCCCACGGCCGATCCGCGTCCTGGCCCGACCGGAATTCCAGCGTCGCGCGCATATTTGACGAAATCCCAGACGATCAAAAAGTAGGAAGAAAAGCCCATCGTGGTGATGACGCCCAGCTCATATTCCAGCCGTTCGCGCAGAGCGGGGTCGACAACGGCACGCTCCTCCCCGTAGCGCTCGCGCAAACCGATCTCGCAGAGCTCCCGTAAATACTCCGCATCGCCGCGCTCCGGCCCTCCGTGCTGCTGCGGGACGGGATACTGGGGCAGGTGGAAGACTTTCTCCGGTATCCTGACATCGATGCGCTCGGCTATGCGAACGGTGTTTTCGCAGGCCTCGGGAAGATCGCTCCAGAGATCGCGCATCTCCTGCGGTGATTTGAGGTAGAATTGATCGGAATAGAAGCGCATCCTATTCGTATCCGAGACCGTCTTGCCGGTGCCGATGCAAAGTAGAACGTCGTGCGCGGGCGCGTCTTTCTGTTCGAGGTAATGCGAATCGTTCGTCGCCACGATGGGAACGCTCAGCTCGCGTCCTATGCGAATGAGTCCTTCGTTGATCGCATCCTGCTCCGGCATGCCATGGCGCATGACCTCGATATAAAAGCGATCGCCAAAGATCTCGACGTAGGTTTTGGCGTTGCGCTGCGCCGTTATGTAGTCGCCGCGCAGCAGGGGTGCGGCGACCAACCCCGACATGCAGCCCGAAAGGGCGATGAGACCATCGTGATGCTGCGCCAGGAGCTCGAGATCGATACGAGGCTTGTAATAGTAACCTTCTAAGAAGCCTTTCGAAACGAGCGCAATGAGATTGCGATATCCGATCAGGTCTGCAGCAAGCAGAGTGACGTGAGCTTCTTCGCGCGCCGTGCGATCGAAGCGCCCACGCGGCGCTATGTAGGCTTCGCAGCCCAGAATGGGCGTAAGCCGCAGCGCGCGCGCCGCATAGTAGAATTCCATCGCGCCGTACATGACGCCGTGATCGGTCAGGGCAACCGCGGTTGCTCCAACTTCGGCCGCGCGCCGGCAGAGCCCGGCTCGAACGTCGCCGGGACGGTCGATACGGCAGGCCCCATCGAGCAAGGAATATTCTGAGTGGACGTGGAGGTGGACGAACTGACTCACGGACGATTCGGGCGGCAGGACACTCGGACGTTTACCCTAAGCGACGCGGGCGACCCTTGTCGTGCTTTAGGAAGGAGTTACGATCGCATGCACCTCGAGCCATATCTTTTCTTCCACGGACGCTGCGAAGAAGCGCTCAATTTTTATAAGGACTGCCTGCGAGGTGAGATCGTTGGCATCAATCGCTTCGCGGGCTCTCCAATGGAGCAGGATGTCGATGCACAGTACCGCGATAAGATCATGCATGCCAGCTTCGAGGCGGGAGAGGTGAAGTTCATGGCGTCCGACGGACGGCCCGGCTCTGCTCCCAACGGCGATGACGATATTGCGCTCTCGCTGGCAACAAGCGACGACGCAGAGGGAGAACGCGTCTTTGACGCACTCGCCGAGGGCGGCGAGGTGACGATGCCGCTTCGAGAGGCTTTTTGGGGCGGGAAGTTCGGCTCGCTAACCGACCGGTTTGGAGTCCAGTGGATGGTGAGCGTTCACTAAGTTCCATCGGTCACCTCCGCGTCACGGTGCGACTGCATGAGCGGCGCGCAGCATTTCCACGACGCGCGCAACGGGGAGGGCGTAGACCGTGACGCCGTTGCGCCCCGTCATCGTCTTGGCCTCGAACAGTGCGTCGTATATCGCCGCTTGCGTTGCTTCGGCCGTCGCGCTATAGAGTGAGTCCAGCGCATCGTCGTCTTCGAGAATCGGCTGCTTCGGTGCCGCCACCGTAAAATAGGCGACCTGCTCGAAGACGCGTGACGTAGAGAACGCCACAATAAGGTCGCCGCTCCCGACCGACGACGTCAAGCCGGTTCGCGCCATACCCATTGCGGCCCGCAACGCTACCGCACGCAGCTGGCGGCTGTCGAGCGGCGCATCCGTTGCAATCACGATGATGATGCTCCCCTGACCGAGCCGTCCTTTGAGCGCCACTTTTTTGGGAAAGTTCGGGCGGTATTCATTTTTGAGACGCTCCCCAACGGGCACGCCGAGGATGGTTAGCTGCCGCCGGCTGCTTCCGGTATTGTCGTTGACGAGCACTCCAACACGATAGCCACCTTCATCGCTTGGAAGCACGCGCGAAGCCGATCCAATGCCGGCCCGAAAACCGAATGCGTTCATGGCGGTCCCGGCGCCGACGCTGCCGCGCTCAAACTCTCCGGTCTTTGCAGAGTCAAGCAACGCGACGACGTCGGCTGCGGTCACCGCTCGCGCTTGGATGTCGTTGAGCAGCGCGTCGTCGCACTCTGCCACGACGGGAAGCGGGACATCGTCGCCGCGTCCGACCGCGGGATGCTGCTGGATCATCCAACTGACGACGCCGTCCGCCGCTCTTCCAACGTCGAGCGTATCGGTCAGAATGACCGGCTCTTCGAGATAACCCGACTCGTCGATCCAGTGGGGTCCCGTCATCTCGCCATTGCCATTGAAGGCGAAGAAGGCAGCCGAGACCTTGTGAGTCCAGGGATCGGCATTGGGCAGAACTGCAGTCGCTCCAGTCCGAATGTTGCCGCCCTCGATCTTCGTTAGATTTGCGACACGAACGCCGGCGACGTCGGTTATCGCATCGAGGGGTCCCGATGCGAAGAGACCGAAATGAAAGGGCAAGACCGCGCGGGCTATAGTCGCGGCGCTCAGTATAATCGCCGCAAAGCCCGGGAATAGAATCATCCAGCGCATAGGCCCTGCATTGGACGCAGGCGTCGCGGGCCGCCTGCAGGCTCGACCAGCGAGCCCGGGAAAGCAGGATACGAGTCGTTGAAAGAGGAGGGGCAGTATTCTTTCGGTACCCGAAAAGCTCAAAGTCGGTAAACTCTGGGAGAACCTGTCGGCGCCCGCGCTGATGGAACATGCAATCGCGTGCGGTGAAGGGTTTCTGGGAGCGGATGGTCAGCTCATCGTCGATACGCGCCCGCATACCGGTCGCTCCCCAAAGGACAAATTCTTCGTCCGGGAACCTTCGAGCGAGCAACATATCGATTGGAACGAGGCGAATCAGCCGATTGACGCCGGCCGCTTCGACCTACTTTGGGATCGCGTCTGCGCCTATTTCTCCGAGCGTGAAGCGTATAGCCTCGACTGTTACGTCGGCGCCGACGAGCGCTATCGCATGCCCTTGCGTGTCTACACCGAGCTCGCCTGGCAAAGCCTCTTTGCGCGCCACCTTTTTATTACGCCGGAACGCTCCGAACGCGACTTCGCCCCAGAGTTCACGGTCGTGGATGCAGCGCTCTTTGCGGGCGAGCCCGAGCGCGATGGCACCCGCACGGGGACGTTCATCTTGGTGAACTTTGAGCGCCGGATCATTTTAATCGGCGGCACGCGTTACGCGGGCGAAATTAAAAAGTCCATCT
>DATDIA010000023.1:0-12751 GCA_036521295.1 Candidatus Cybelea sp.
CTCATCGAATTGTTCTCGATGTCGCACGCATCGATTCGCATGATCGTTCACGTCGTCAACGGCACTTGGCGCGCGATGGATCGTTTCGCCAACGATCGGCAGCGCAATCAATTCGTTATTCCATCGGTCCAGGGCGAGATCAAGGTTGCGTTCACGCTGACCGAGCCGACGGCCGGTACCGGTGCCGATCTTCGTTGCAGCGTCGTGCGTGAAGGCGAAACATACTATTTGAGCGGCGAGAAGCACCTTATTACGTTCGGAACGATCTGCGATTACTGGCTGCTCTTTGCTCGCCTCGCGGGAACGCGTGGGGCCGATGGTACCGTCGCGCTGCTCGTCGACCGCCGTTCGCCGGGGGCGACCGTCGTCGAGATGGACGAATCGATGGGCGTACGGGGAACCGATCACGCGCGATTGACGTTCGCGCGGACACCCGTTCCGGTTGCGAATCGGCTGGGAAACGAGGGACAGGGCTTAGACGTCGCGCTCGGCGGCTTCCTCGTTCCGAGCCGAATCTCGGTCGCGATGAGCTGCGTGGGACTCGCGCGCCGCGCCCAGGAGCTCGCGATCCAGTACGCGAGCAATCGCGAGACGTTTGGAAAGAAGCTCGAGCAACGTCAGGCGATTCGCTTCATGATCGCCGAGAACGCGACGGACATCGAAGCCGCACGTCAACTCGTGCTCCACGCCGCCCGCCGATGGGAAAGTGGCGGCCCGGACGCACCGATGCTCTCGTCGATGTCGAAGCTGCAGGCCGTCGAGATGCTCACCCGCGTTACCGACAAAGCGCTGCAAATACACGGCGGTATCGGTTTTTGGCAGCCTAATGCAATCGAGCGCGTCTATCGTGACGCGCGCGCACAGCGTTTCGAAGAGGGCACGAACGAAATTCAGAAGACCGTGATCGCGCGCGAGCTGCTCGGCAATGCGGCGGGCGGCGGATGAGCCGGCGTTTCGAAAAAAGAGTCTCGCTCATTACCGGAAGCTCGCGGGGAATCGGCCGAGCGCTGGCGCTCACGCTCGCACGCGAGGGAGCGGCCGTCGTCGTCAATTACGTTCGCAATGCGGAGCTTGCGGCGCAGACCGTACGTGAGATCGAAACGCTTGGGTCGCGCGCAGTTGCGATACAGGCGAACATGGAGTCGGCCGATGAGATCGACCTCCTCTTCGACCGCGTCGCAGCGGAGTTCGGTTCTCTCGATCATTTCGTCTCAAACGCCGCCGCAAGCGCCTTCAAGAAAATCGTCGATCTCAAAGCGCATAACCTCGACCGGTCCTTCGATTTGAACGTTCGCGCCTTCGTCCTAGGCGCACAGCGTGCGGTCAAGCTGATGCGCAACGGCGGCCGGATAGCCGCGCTTTCCAGTTACGGCAGCGTGCGCGCGTACCCGACCTACGCGAACCTAGGATCGAACAAAGCGGCCGTCGAGGCGTGGGTGCGATACATGGCCGTGGAATTCGCGCCGTACGGCATCAACGTCAACGCCGTCAACGGCGGTCTGATCGATACCGAATCGTGCGCCTACTTTTATGAGAACGTTCCGGGTATGGCGCCGATCGACTCGGTGTTGGCGAAGGTTCCGAAGGGGCGCATGGGAAGCGCCCAAGAGGTCGCCGATGCGATTGCGTTTCTGCTCGCGCCCGAATCGGAGTATATCACCGGCCAGACGATCTGCGTCGACGGCGGTCTCAGTGTGATCGCGCCGCCGTTCTATGCCGATACGTCTCCGCCACTAACGCTCAAGTAAGATCGCCTGTGTTCGAGCACGCACTTCAGACGGGCCGCATCGGCTCGCTTCGGCTTGCCAATCGCATCATTATGGGCTCGATGCACTTAGGGATCGAATCGGATGGAGAAGCGCTTGCGGCGTTCTATGCGCAGCGCGCTCGCGGCGGTGCGGGTTTGATCGTCACCGGAGGGTCGTCGGTGAGCCGCGTCGGCGCGGGAGGGCGAAACTACAGCTTCATCAACGATCCCGCGGGCGCGGCGCCCCTTCGTGACGCTGCAGCGGCGGTCCACGACGCCGGCGGTCGCATCGCTTTGCAGCTCTTTCATGCCGGGCGCTACGCCTTTTACTCCACGTTCGCCTTGCAGCCGGTCGCGCCGTCCGCGCTGCCCTCGCGGTTTTCGCCCGATCCGCCCCGCGCGCTCGAGGAAACGGAGATTCTCGACACGATTGGAGATTTTGCGAACGGTGCGGCACGCGCGAGAGAGCTCGGCTACGACGCCGTCGAGGTGATGGCTTCGGAGGGATACCTGCTCAATCAGTTCCTATCGCCCCTGACGAATCGGCGCGACGACGCGTGGGGCGGCGACTACGAACGGCGCATGAACTTTCCGCGCGCGGTGCTGCACGCGATCCGCAAGAGTGCCGGCGCGGAATTCCCCGTGATTTTTCGCATCTCCGGCGCCGACTTGATGCCGAACTCAACGACGCCGCACGAAACGCTCGCCTTCGCTCGGGCGCTCGCTGCCGATGGCGTCGACGCGCTCAACGTCGGCATCGGTTGGCACGAATCTTCGACCCCAACGGTGCAACATCTCGTTCCGAGCGGCGTCTGGGTACGCTATGCGGCGGCCGTCAAAGCGGCCGTCGGCGATCTCCCGGTTATCGCCAGCAATCGCATCAATTCACTCGTCGGCGCCGAAGAAGTTTTGGCCGCCGGCAGCGTCGATTTCGTTTCGATGGCGCGGCCGTTTCTCGCCGACGCGGAGATCGTTGCAAAGGGCGCGCGCGGGCAGGGTTATTTGGTCAACACGTGCCTTGCTTGCAATCAGGCGTGCATCGACCGCTCGGTGCTCGACGAGCCGGTTTCGTGCATGGTGAATCCGCGAGCCGCGCGCGAGCGCGAGTTTCCCGAAGGCGGCGGCGCGTCCGGACGTTTCGCGGTCGTCGGAGGCGGACCCGCGGGAATGGAAAGTGCGCGCGCCTTAGCCGCGCTTGGGCATCGCGTCGAGCTCTTCGAAACACAGAACGAACTCGGCGGCCAATTTCGCATGGCGCGGCGGATTCCCGGAAAGCGAGATTTCGGCGAAACGATTCGTTATTTCACCAATGAGTTGGCGCGGATGCGTGTCGTCGTGAGGTTGAACTGCCGCCTCACCGATACCGAGCCGTTGAAAGGCTTCGACGGGGTCGTGCTCGCGACCGGCGTGGTACCTCGCAGCGCGGGGCTTACCGGAGGCGATCTTCCGCACGTCGTTACGTATGCCGACGTGTTGTTGAGCGACTGCCCCGTCGGCGAGCGCGTCGCAATCGTCGGAGCCGGCGGAATTGGCGTCGATGTCGCGCATTACTTGAGCTTCGGTGAGTCAAACGCCGACGAAAGCACTCGGTTTCTCTACGAGCAGGGCTTGGCCGCGCCGCCCGACGGAGCTCTGCTCGTTTCGGGACGTAAGGCGGTCGCGCTCATGCGGCGCGGTTCCACAATCGGCGAGCGCATCGGCAAGACGACACGCTGGGCGGTTCTTCGCGCACTGCGTGCCGCCGGCGTAGAAACGTTGGCGAACGTCGGCTACGATGTCGTGGTGCCGGGCGGCATTCGGGTGCGAACCGCCGATGGGCAAGCGCGTACGATCGAGGCCGATTCGATCGTCATCGCCGCCGGCCAAGAACGCAACGACGCGCTGCTCGAGCCGATTCGAAGGCTTGGCATACCGTTTTGCGTCGTCGGCGGCGCGAAAGACGCCACCGAGCTCAACGCGGTGCGCGCCTTCGAGGAAGGACTGCGCGCCGCGCACGAGCTCGATCGCGACTTTAGGAAACGTTTACCGTTTGACGTGCACGCGAAAGCCGAGTGACGGAAACGTAAACGCGGGCAGCGACGGCATGCCGGGTGAGATCGCCAGATTCTGGTCTGTTACTTTGGAGGCGATCAATATCTCGGTGCCGGTCTGTTGGTAACTTAGCTTTCCCCAGTTGCCGGCGCTCATCGCCCAGCCATTCGCGTACGTTTGGTTGCGGTACTTTTCAATAATGCACGCGAACCAGTACTGACCTTTTGCAAGCCGCGCGAGGTAATAGAAGGCTTCGTACGTGTTGTAGAAGCCCTGAACCGGATCGAGGTTCTCGAAGTTCTCCGTGACCTCGGTTGAGGATCCGCCGGCCCGCGAGCCGCACGACGACGGCATTTTCGCCGCGCCCACGACCTCGAAGTTATCTGAATAGAACGTGCTCGGCAGCGCTCCGTTGCCCGGATACCAGTCTGGAACCGCGACCGTTCCGCGCCGCACCGGCAACGGCTTGTGACCTGACGAGCGGACGTCGATGTTCCCTCCGCTCGGCAGCTCGAAGGTTTGGGTCAGTTGATTATATCCGGCGGCCCGTTCCGAGAGCGTGTAAACCGAAGGCTTGTCGAGCGACACCTGGGTCGTCGAAGCGTAGTTGTCTTGGATTTTCGACTTACCAAGGCTCGAGAACGACGTTTGGCTTCCATAGGTCCCCTTGGCGCCTTCGGTGTACGCGGTGTTCTGCGCAAAGGAACCGTTGCCCGACTGATGTTCGTTGTAGTAGGACGTGTGGAGTGCGGCCGCGCTCCACTTGCGTCCGGCCGTCAGCGGAAAGTCGAACGAGTTCTGACCCTTGGGATACGTGTCCATGCCGGTTTCGCTGAAGGGACCTTCTACCACGCTATAGTCGTCGGATAGAATGATTTGGGCGATCCCTCCGCGATGTGATAGAAAACCAATAGCGGAATCGAGATTTTCGACCAAGCCGAACTTCGATTTTATCTGCTCGAGTACGTCGTAGATACCGGTTTTCTTGTTCAGCGCGAATTTGACCGTGGTGACGCCGGCGTCGCTGCCCTTGGTCGATACCGGAGGAGCGGTGGGGCCGGCCCAGGTTTTCGTCACCCATTTGTTGGTGTACGGATAGGGAATCGTGACCGGCGCCGTGACCGGCGGCGTAGGCGGCGTCCCTGAAATGTGGGCGTTTTGGAACGCCTGATTGAGAGCGGGAAGCGTGCCCGCTCCGGTGCTCGAGCGGCCGGAACATGCCGCAACGCAAATGAGCGCGGCGGTGCCGAAGATTGCCCCGCCGATTCGAACGTATCGTTGCATCAGAGTGCCTCCAGAGGTAACGTGGGAACTATCTGGCGGTATACCCAAGGTGGGCGGCATTGCCTCAAGCGCGTAGCTCATTCGCTCGTCCGGTACGACGACTGCGGCAAGTCCACAAAAGACCGCATGGCTGCTCGTCGGCGGAATCGTGCCAAATACTCTACGTGACCCCCTGGAGCAACGATTGGAGTTGCGAAACGTGCGTGGCGAACGCCTCGCGCCCACGTTTGGTCAGACGGTAGCGAGTCAATGGGCGACGGTTCACGAAGCTCTTCTCTTCGTCCACGTAGCCCGCTTCGACGAGTTTGCTCACGTGCGCGCCGAGATTGCCGTTGCTTACGTTGAGCGCGCGCACGAGCTCCGAGAATGCGACCCAATCAAAACCTAGGAGCTCGGCGACGACGCCGAGCCGGACTTTGGAGAGCAGCAACTCGTCCATCGGTGGTCCTTAATCGCGAGCGAGTAGCTCGCTCGCGCCGAATCCGGCATAGCCGACGAGCATGCCGCAGCTCAAAACGTACGGGACAACGGCAGGGGGAGCGAAGTTTGCAACGATGAGCGAAACGACGATGAGGACCCCGCCTATCTGCGCGCGGCGATTGCCGTGCATGCCGATGTAGAGCAAGACGATCGCTTCCGCCACGCTCCAAATGGCGGCCGCCGCCGCGCCGGAAAAAATGCGATAGACCGCTACGTTGACCACGAAAGCAAGCCCGAGAGTCAGCCAGAGCACGTTGAAAAACTCGCGCTGCACCAAGGAGCTGCGCTGGAGCATGCTCCGAGTAAGCCTACTTCGGAGGATCGAGAAGACGGCGCACGCGGCCAAGACGATAGGAACCGACCACAGCGCCGCAGACGGCGCGATGCCCACGTTGACGAGTGCAAAGATCACCGGGACGTAAGCAGAGCCGATGCCCCAAACGACGAAGTGTTCGCCACCGGAACAGAGCCGCTGGTGCGACTCCGCCAGGATACGATCGACCATCTCGATGTGATCGCGGGCCGCAGCGGCATCGATGCGCTCCACGATCAAACCTCCCGCAACGCGAGCACGAGCCCCAACCCAAGCGCAATGGCGACGGCCCACACCGCAGCTTGCGCCGGTGCGTCACTCCCGGCGAATCGCCAGAGCCATTCCATCGCAAGGCCGTAGCAACCCCATAGGAACAAAAGCCGCCCCACGCACGGGCCCGCACGCGTCCCGTCCAGCGTGCCTGATTCCAGAATAGTCTGTTTCATAGACTATTCTATATCAGTTTCAAATGGAAACGTCAAGGCTTTGTCACGTCTCGCGAGCTGCGTTGACGCGGCCGTTCCCCGCCTGCTATCGTACCGAGGTCATGTACGCGATCATCGAAGCCGGCGGCAAACAATATCGAGTCGCCGAAGGGGACGTCATCCGTTGCGATCTGGTTGCCAACGAGGTGGGCTCCGACGTTACCTTCGATCGAGTCGTCCTCGCCGGAAGCGACGACGATGTGAGAGTCGGCACACCGATGCTCGACGGTGCCAGCGTTTCGGGGAGAGTGGTACGCCAGGCTAAGGACAAGAAGATCTTGGTCTTCCGCTATAAGCCCAAAAAACGCGTCCGTAAACTCAACGGCCACCGTCAGCCATACGCCGAAGTCAAAATCACGAAGATCACGCTGCCCTAGCGGGCGCCAACTATGCTCGAGGTAACTTTCGCTCGGAACGACCGCAATCGGTGCTGCGCCATCTCGGCGCGTGGCCACGCGGACTTTGCCGTTCACGGAAAGGACGTCGTTTGCGCCGCGGTCTCGGCGATTCTTCAGGCCGCGCGACTGGGGTTGACGGAGTACACGCGGGCCGAGGTGGCCGTACGGCAAGAGCCGGGCGAGCTGGAGCTTCGGTGGCCCGAGGATCAAAGCGATCTCGAAAGCGTGCGAGCGATTGCCGCGACCGCCGAGCTTGCCATCGATCGGATCGCGCAGCGTTTTCCCAAGCACGTACGCCTGAAGCGCGCGCGCGTTGCGCGAACTCTGGGACGCAAGGGCTCGGAACGGGTAACAAGATTGGCAGACCGAAGGAGAATTTACGATGTCTGAGAGTTTTCGCACGACGCCGCCCGACGAGCCCTGGTCCAGTTCGAGCCCAAGCAACGGTTATCATAATGCTTTCCCAAAACCGTCGCACGAGGATCCGGATGTTGGTGAAGCCGGCAAAATCGTGCTCGCCGGGGTTCTGGGCGGATTGCTTTCCGCGGCCGGCTATCTGATTTACCGCCGCCTGCCAGACGAGCAGAAACAGCGCCTTAACTCCCAAGCCCGGGCAATGATCGCTGCGCGCATCACCGAACTTCGCCAAAACTTCAATATTTAGGCGGAGGCTCTTCGCCCTCGGTTTGCGGATGCGCTGGTAGGGGCGGCGGGATCGGCGGCTCGTGAGTTTCGGCGGCGCGCTCCATCTCTGCAATAAACGACTGTGAGGTCTGCTGTACGTCGCGCATAAAGCGTCCAGCCTGCCGCATAACCTTCGGCAGGCGATCGGGCCCGAATAGCAAGAGCGCGAGAATCGAGACCACAAGGATGTCCGGTACCGAAAACACGGTAGGGAAGGGCTTACCTGCGTAGCCGTGCAAGCATCAGGGCCCGCCCGTGAAGATAATTTACACGCGCGGCAATCGCACCGAAAGGCTGGCGTCGCTGACGACGCTGCGTAAGATCCTCAATCGGTTCGTTGCCCACCGCGTCTTCTACGAAGTCTCGAGCCGCAGCAAACGCGGTCATGAGTTCTTTTCCACCAAGAATAACTTCGTCGTCGGGCTTATCGAAGTCACGAACTTCGAACATCTCAAGATCCTCTTCTTCGACGCCCACAGCCAGTCGCATTCGATCGAGATCTTGAATCCGCAGACGATGCGCATCTACGATGAGATTCCCGGCCGCGGCTTTGCGGTTTCTTTCATAAGCGGCGACGGCGAAGGGGTCGAGACGCGCTGCTATATTCGCGACGAAGGTGAGGACGCCGGTACGATCCACGAACGCACCGCGCTCGAAAAGATCACGTTGCCTCAACTCTTCGAATACCTCGAGGAGATCACCGCCTCGGAGTCGGCCGCCAAAAACGCCCAGCGCTAACGCGTCGCTCCAGCCGCTGCGCGTGGCGCAGGGCTCGTACCGCTTCACCGAAGCGGCCGGCGCGCTTGCAGGCAACGCCTAAGTTGAGATAAGCGATCGCATAATCAGGGTCGGCGGCGATTGCGGTTTCGTAATTGGCGATCGCCGCTTCGAGCCGGCCTTCTT
The DNA here is from genome assembly GCA_036521295.1 of Candidatus Cybelea sp. Taxonomy (GTDB): domain Bacteria; phylum Vulcanimicrobiota; class Vulcanimicrobiia; order Vulcanimicrobiales; family Vulcanimicrobiaceae; genus Cybelea. Next base: position 8,326 of record DATDIA010000023.1, read on the forward strand.
CCAACAGCATATTGCCCAGGTTCGTCAATGCCGGCGGATAGCCGGGGTGAGCCTTCAGGGAGGCCTCGAAATCGGCGCGTGCCAGCTCGGGAAGCTTCAAACCCATGCGTGCTACGCCGCGCTTGTTCAAGAGAAAGGCCCGCTCTTCTTCGGCGAGCCGCTCTTTCGCCAGCAACTCCGCGAATGCCGCATCGGCACCCGTGAAGTCGCGACGATCGAGGGCCCGCAGCGCGCAAGCAAATCGCTCGTCATCTCGAAACACGCTTCCTCCATGTTCACGATCGACATCGTCACGCTCTTTCCCGAGTTCTTTGCGCCGTTTGTCGGGCTTTCAATCGTCGGCCGCGCGGTGGCGAACGGCCTCGCCGACATCCGCTACCACCATTTGCTCGACGAGCTCTCCAATGGAGCGCGGGCCGACGAGGCACCCTTCGGCGGGGGTCCCGGAATGGTGCTGCGGATCGAGCCAATAGCTCGCATTCTCGACCGGATCGCGACGGAAGCGCCGGCGGCCGAGCGGCGTGCCATCCTGCTGCCGAGCGCTAGCGGGGAGCGTTTCACGCATCGCGAGGCGCAGCGTTGGGCGCAGCTCGATCGTTTGGTAATCATCTGCGGTCACTATGAGGGCGTCGACGACCGCCTCTGCCGGCTCTATCCGGTCGAGGAGTGGTCGCTCGGCGACTTCGTCCTCACCGGCGGGGAGATACCCGCTCTCGTTTTCATGGATGCGACGGTTCGCTTCTTGGCCGGCGCCCTGCGGCCCGAGTCGCTGGAGAACGAATCCTTCACCGCCGGCGTACTCGACCATCCCAGCTTCACACGACCGGCGACCTTTCGCGGTGTCGACGTGCCACCCGTCCTCCTCTCGGGAGACCATGCCAAGATCGCGCAATGGCGCCGGGAACAATCGCGGCTACGTACGGCGGCGCGCCGCCGGGACTTGCTCGATGATGCCTTGCAGGGTGAGGAAGGCCCGTGATAGCATACGGTGGTTGTGCCGGGCCCCGCGCCCGGCTATTCGTTGCGCTGCCCTTCGACGGAGCTCGTCGCGAGCGAAGGTCGAGGGTCTCAGGATAAGACTATGAACGTCATCGATGTCCTCAATCGCGAGCAGCTCAAGGACGGCATCCCGCAATTCCGCCCTGGGGATACCGTAAAGGTCTATTCCAAGGTGTTGGAGGGCGGCAAGGAACGCACCCAGATGTTCGAAGGCGTCGTCATCGTGCGCAAGGGCGGCGGCGCGGGCGAGTCGATTACCGTTCGGCGCATCGCGCACGGCGTGGGCGTTGAGAAGACCTTTCTCATACAAAGCCCTCGCGTGGAGCGAATAGAGGTCGGCAAGCGAGGTGTCGTTTCCCGAAGCCGCCTCTACTATCTGAGCGAAAAAGTTGGTAAGGCCGCGCGCATCAAGGAAAAGAAAGCCAAAGGAAGCTGACCCGCGTCACCGCTGCAGCTTCTAGGGCTTATCTGCGCCTTGGGAATAGCGCGACTCACGCTCTCGGCTAAACCTTTTGCGAGCCGGTCGACTGCAATTGCCCGGGCATATTTGGACGCGTTCATCCTCGTCGGTCTCATTGCGCTCTTCTTGATCACCTTCGTCGTTCGAACGTTCTACAGTCCCTCGGTTTCGATGGTTCCGACACTCGAGGTTCGCGACATCTTGCTGGTCGACGAAATTGCATACCGCTTTCACGCGCCTGCCGAAGGCGACGTTGCGATCTTCACCCCGCCGGTCGAATCCGGCGGAAACGATTTCGTCAAGCGCGTGATCGGCGTGCCGGGCGATGCAATCTCGATTTCCAACGGAGTCGTCTACCGAAACGGAAGGGCGCTTCGCGAGCCTTACGAGAACCAGTCGCCGCGCTACGATTTAGCGATCCGCCGATACGGGATCTACGTCGACGGCAATCCCCTCGACCCGCGCACGGCAAAAGTGCCTCCGCGGGCGCTCTGGCAGGCTCCAGACCGCATCCCGACGGGCTTCTATTTCGTGCTTGGCGATAACCGCAACTACTCCGAGGACTCGCACGTCTGGGGATTCGTGCAGCGCAGGGCTTTTGTCGGGAGGGCCTTCTTGATTCTGTGGCCCCTGGGGCGCTTTACGGTCTTGGAGAAGTAGATCATCTCCTCATGACGCCGTACGAGCTTCTCGCAATCGTGGCCGTGATCGGCGTCGCGCGCGCGGTTCTGTCGCTGCGCCCGGTCGTTGCCGGCTCGTCCGGACGCAGCACGGCGATCGCCCGGGAGTTTCTGGACCCGTTCATCATCGCTGGGATCGCCGCTTGGATTCTGATCACGTTCGTGGCACGCACGTACTACATTCCCTCCGGCTCCATGCTGCCGACCCTGCAAATCCACGACGTTCTGCTGGTGGATAAGTTCGAGTACCGCTTCCATGCGCCCAATGAAGGCGACATCGTCGTCTTTCCTCCACCGGTTCCGACGCCCGACGACTTCATCAAACGCGTCGTCGGCCGCCCCGGCGATACTCTGCGCGTCGCCGGCGGCACGGTTTACCTCAATGGAAGGGCGCTTGCGGAGCCCTACGTCGCGGAAAGGCCATCGTACGACTTCGAAATTCGTAACTATGGAATTTACGTCAGCTACGGCGCCGGTTGGCAACGACTCGACGCCAGCGACGCTAACGTTCCGCCTGCGTCGCGCTGGACGGCTCCCAATCGTATTCCCCCGCACTGCTACATCATGTTCGGCGATAATCGCAACGACTCCGAAGACTCCCACATCTGGGGCTTTGCACAAGACACCGGACGTTTTGCAAGTGGTCCGCGCATGGGCGCGAGCGCCGGCTTTACCGGGCGCGCCTTTCTCATCTTTTGGCCGCCCTCGCAAGCCAAGATTCTTTAGTGGACTGCGCGAAGTCGAACCGTGTGATCCGCTTCGTGCGGTGGCGACGAGTTACGAACCTGGCCTTGCAGCTTGCCGTGCTTGCAGCGCTGCTGGCGGCCTTCTTCGTGCGACTGCCACAGGTTACGGGCCTTTCGATGGAGCCGCATATACGTTCCGGTGAGTATGTCGTGATCAACACCTTTGCGTATCGAATCGCCGTCCCCCGGCGCGGCGACATCGTCGCCTTCCGGCACGAAAGCGGAGCGCGAGAAATCTTCATCAAGCGCGTTATCGGAATCTCCGGCGACCGCATTCGAGTCGAGCGCGGGCAAGTCTACGTTAACGGATCCAAGCTCGACGAACCGTACGTGCGCCACTCCGACGAGCGGAGTTTCGGAGAAATCGCGGTGCCGCCATCGTCCGTTTACGTTCTGGGCGACAATCGCGCGGAGAGCGAAGATTCTCGCTTTTTCGGACCGGTCAGCAACGATTTACTGGTCGGGCGCGCCGTTGCCGCAATCTGGCCGCCCAGCACGCTCGGCAAACTATGACTCTCTTCTAACGTATCTGGGAAATAGCGACTTTGGAGCGGCAGGTTGCGTGGTATCCCGGTCACATGGCGAAGGCGGCACGCCGAATTCGCGAGTATTTGCGCTCGATCGACATCGTCGTCGAGATCGTCGACGCGCGCATCGCACGCAGCGGACGCAATCCGCTGCTCGACGAGCTGGCGGGTAGGCGCCCGCGCGTGATCGTCCTCAACCGTCAAGACTTGGCCGAAGCCGCGACGACGAAAGGCTGGCTGCAGCATTTCGCGAGCTGTGGTTCGAACGCCGTTGCGGTGGATGGACGCTCGCAGCGCAGCGTAGCCCGCGTCGCGGCCGCGATCGCGCATTCGTCCGTTCCCACCGCCGGCTTTTCGCGCGCAATGATCGTCGGCGTGCCCAACTCGGGTAAATCCTCGATCGTCAATGCGTTGCTCGGCCGCGCCGCCGCAAAGACTGAAGACCGCGCCGGGGTCACCCGCCACGCGCAGTGGTTTCGCCTCGCCCGCAATATCGAGCTGATGGATACCCCGGGGGTGCTCCCGACGAAGATCTCAGGCGTGACCGCGCAATGGAAGCTCGCCATCTGTGGCGCGGTGCCGCGTGACCACTACGATCCGCAAGAAGTTGCCGCCGCCTTTCACCGCTGGCTCCTCGCTCGCAGCCCCAACACGCAGGTGCCGGACCTCTCCGCGTTTGCTTCCCGCCGTGGTTTCATGAAGCGGCGCGGCGAGATCGATTACCACAACGCCGCGCAGTCGTACGTCAGCGCGTTCAACGACGGCGCCTTCGGGCGCATCTCATTGGAGGCTCCCAATGACCCCGAAGCAGCGTAAGGCAAAGACCGTTTACGAGCGCGAGCGGCGCCGCTTGCACCGTTTACATCGGTTCGAATACGAGGCGCGCGCGCGCGGGTTTAGTCTCGTCGGCGGCATTGACGAAGTCGGTCGAGGCCCGCTCGCCGGACCGGTCGTGGCTGCGTGCGTCGTCGCCTCTGAGCCGCTGATGATCAGGGGCTTGAACGATTCCAAGCA
>DATDIA010000024.1:0-11110 GCA_036521295.1 Candidatus Cybelea sp.
GGTTCGATCAGCCCCAGCGGCTGGTGCACTGCGTTTTCGGCGAAGAAATAGTCGCGCTACTTACGTAGCGATTTCTCGAAATCGTCAAACGTCTGAACAGCTCCGCGGACTGTAGCAGCGCCACATCAGGTCGCTAGCCACTTCGTCGGCATTACGGGGCACGCTCCGTAAACGGGTGAATGGAGCCTTAATCATGCGCTTATCCTTGGTGACCGTCCTCGGAGCAAGTCTTACTGCGGCGCTCCTCGCTGCGTGCGGGGGTGCAACCAGTAATCCGCCGTTGTCGAACTCGATGCAGAATTCGGGATCCTCGTTTCTGTCGCAGCTGACCGCTGCCTCCGATTACAAAGTGCTCTATAGCTTCGGTGGCCATAGGGACGATGGTGTTACGCCCCAGGCTAAATTGCTCTACGTGAACGGCACCCTCTACGGCACGACCCCCTACGGTGGGAGGCGGAATGGCGGGATCGTATTCAGCATCACTACGAGCGGCGCGGAGAAGGTGCTGCACCAGTTCGGTAAAGGCAACGACGGCGAGCAACCCCAAGCACGCATGACCAACGTGAACGGCAAACTATGGGGCACGACGTACTCAAAAGGCGCGTCCGGGAAGGGAACCGTCTTCACCATGACCACGAGCGGCGCGGAGCACGTGCTATACAGCTTTGGTAGTACGAGCACCGACGGCGCGTACCCCTCGGCTTCGTTGATCGGCGTGGCCGGCACGTTCTATGGCACAACCGACTACGGCGGCGCTACATCAGATGGAGATGGAACCGTCTTCAGCATAACGACGAGCGGCGCAGAGAAGGTGCTGCACAGCTTCGGTAACGGAACTGACGGTATTTCTCCCACCGCAGGGCTAATCGATGTAAACGGCACGCTCTATGGGACGACGTTCGTCGGCGGCAGGACTATCGGCGGCTCCTACTACGGAACCGTATTCAGCATCACTACAAGCGGCAGCGAGAAGGTACTGCACAGCTTCGGCAAAAGCCGCGATGGCGCCGAGCCGGCGGGAGGGCTGCTCAATGTCAACGGCGTCCTCTATGGCACGACCGAATACGGCGGAGCGCACGGCCACGCGAATTCCTCCACCGGTGGCACCGTATTCAGCATCACTACGAGCGGCCAGGAGAAAGTGCTGCACAGTTTCGGCAAAGGTCTCGATGGCGCCGTGCCGGCGGCAGGACTGATCGACGTGAACGGCACGATCTGTGGCACGACGTTCTACGGTGGCAGGCAACGCCGCGGAACCGTATTCAGCATTACTACGGGTGGCACGGAGAAGGTGCTGCATAACTTCGGTAAAGGCAACGATGGCGCCAACCCGGACGCCGCGCTGACCAATGTGAACGGGACCCTCTATGGCACGACGTCTGCCGGCGGTGCGCATGGCGACGGAACGGTCTTTTCGTTGAAACCGTAAGACCGCTAACCTCTCGTTGAGGCCGCCCGGACACGGCTTCGCGAATCGCGAGGCCCCGCAGGATTAAACGACTTCGAAAAGTGCGGCCGCGCCTATTCCGCCAGCAACGCACATCGTAACGACGACGTATTTTTCGCCGCGGCGCTTGCCCTCGATGAGCGCGTGCATCGTCATGCGCGCGCCGCTCATGCCGTATGGGTGACCGACCGAGATTGCGCCGCCGTCTACGTTGAATCGCTCGTTGGGCAGCCCGAGCGTGTCGCGGCAGTAAACGGTCTGCACCGCGAAGGCTTCGTTAAGCTCCCACAGACCAATGTCGTCGATCTTTAAGTGGTGCTGCTTGAGCAGCTTCGGCACCGCGTAGATCGGCGCGATTCCCATCTCACCAGGCTCGCAGCCCGCAACGACGTAGCCGCGGTAGAACCCGAGCGGCTGCAAATTGCGCCGCCGCGCCTGCGCGGCATCCATGACGGCGACGGCGGCAGCGCCATCGGAGAGCTGCGATGAGTTGCCGGCCGTAATCGTCGTGTCCGAGACGCCTGGAACGGCGCCCTTGAGTGAGGCTAAAGCTTCAAGCGTGGTGTCGGGGCGATTACCTTCGTCGTGGCCGAGTTCGACGTAGCGCTCCGTAACGGTTCCGGTCTCCTTCTCTCGCTCGTATTTCCAGGAAGGCACCGGCACGATCTCCTCGTTGAAGCGGCCCGCAGCTTGTGCGGCAGCGGTGCGCTGCTGACTCTGCAAGGCGTATTCGTCTTGTTGCTCGCGCGCAACGCCGTATTTCTTGGCGACAAAATCCGCCGTATAGAGCATCGGCGTGTAGAGATCGGGGACGTGGCGCAGCAGCCACTCTTCGGTCAGAAAGCGCACGTCGAGATCGTTTTGCACCATGCTGATCGACTCGACGCCCCCCGCGATGACGACCTCGGCGCCGTCGGCGATAACCCGTTTTGCGGCGCCTGCGATTGCGTCTAGCCCGGAGGCGCAAAAACGGCTTACCGTTTGACCTGCAACGCTGACGGGGCAGCCGGCGCGCAGCGCCGCCGTGCGGCCGATGTTGTTGCCGGTCGCTCCTTCCGGCAATCCGCAGCCCATCACGACGTCGTCAACTTCCGACGGATCGATCGTCGCGCGTTCCATTGCGTGTTTAACGACGTGGCCGGCCATCGTTGCACCCGGCGTCTGATTGAAGGCGCCGCGGAAAGCCCTACCGATCGGCGTGCGGGCCGCCGAGACGATCACCGCTTCACGCATGAGCGGGTTCCCTATGCGGCATCAGGCCGAATTCTTGGGCGTACCACATCGGGCCGCCGCGATGCGGCGGAAAGCCGTAACCGTAGACGTAGACGATGTCAATATCGCCGGGCCGCAAGGCGATGCCCTCTTCGAGCAAATGCTCGCCGCGGTTGACCAACGCGCGGAGAAGACGATCGCGGATTTCGTCGTCGCTACTCTCGCGCGGCGCGATGCCGGCTTGGTTCGCCGCTTCTGCAAAGAGCTTCTCGACTTCGGGATCTCGAATCGGCTCGCGGCCTTTGCCGACGGCCTTGTCGTACTTGAAATAACCCGCCATCGTCTTCTGCCCGAGCCGATTCATCTCGACGAGCCGCTCGAGCGTGTTAGTGCGCCCCAGCGCTTGCGCGCCGCGCGCCTTTTGGACTTGCCAGCCGATGTCTAAACCCGAAAGATCGCTCATCGCAAACGGACCCATGGGAAATCCAAAACGCTTCATCACCGCATCGACGCGCGCCGGGGGAACGCCCTCTTCGGCCAGCGCCATCGCCTCGCGCAGATAATCGAAGATCATTCGGTTTCCAATGAACCCGAACGCGTTGCCCGAGAGCACCGCCTTCTTGCGCAACGCCTTACCGAGTTTGAAAGCGGTGGCGAGCGTCTGTCGCGACGTCTGGCGTCCGCGAACGATCTCGAGGAGCGGCATGATGTTGGCGGGCACGAAGAAGTGCAGGCCGAGCACTCGCTCGGGATGCTGCGTCTCGCGCGCCAGCGCATCGATGTCGAGCGTCGACGTGTTTGTGGCGAGGATTGCGGCCGCGTTAGCGATGCCATCGAGCTTGCGAAAGACTTCGCGTTTAACGTCGAGGTCTTCGAAGACCGCTTCGACGACGACGTCGGCATCGGCGAGCTCGTTCCAATCGTCGGTAAAGCGAATAGACTGGCCGCGCTTCCAGGCTTCTTCCTGCGTGAGCCTGCCTTTTTGCACTTGATACATGAACATGCCCATTACCGTCTGTCGCGCCTTGTCCACGGCTTGGTCGTTGTTGTCGACGATGACGACCGGAATGCCGGCTTGCGCGAATGCAATTGCAATTCCGCTTCCCATCGTACCAGCGCCGACGACGCCGGCCTTGGCAATGGTCGCAGCTTGGGCGTCGCGAAGGTCCACGCCGTCGATCTTTGACAGCTCCCGCTCCGCGAAGAAGAGGTGGCGCAACGCCAGCGACGGCTTGGAGCGAACGAGCTCATCGAAGAGCCGCGTTTCGCGCGCAATCCCGAAATCGAAGGGCAGCTCGACGGCGGCGGCTACGGAATCAATGAGTTTGTGCGCGGCGAGCCCGCCGTTATCTTCCGCGGGGACCATTTTATGCGCTTGCGCCACCACGAACGGTGCGGCTTGCATTGGAAGATCTTTTGCGATGATCGCTTGGCGTGCGGAGATCCGGCGTTTTGGGCCCGTCGCAAGGGTGATGGCGTGCTCGACGACGTCGCCGGGGGCGATCTCGTCGACGATTCCCAACTCGAACGCGCGCTGCGCAGAAACCGACGAGCCTTTGAGCATGAACTCCAGCGCAGCGCGTGCGCCGATCAGACGGGGCAGGCGCTGCGTTCCGCCGGCGCCCGGCAAAAGTCCGAGCTTGATCTCAGGCAAGCCTAGCTTTGCGCTGGGCGTTGCGACGCGGTAGTCGCACGCCAACGCAAGCTCGAGGCCGCCGCCGAGGCAACTGCCGTCAATGGCCGCGACGTGAACTTTTGTGCTCGACTCGATTGCGGCAATGACGTCACGAATCGTTACCGCGTTCGAAGGAAGCTCCGCATTGAAGTCATTGACGTCGGCACCGGCGCTGAAGAGTCCGTTGGCGCCGGTCAGGACGACCGACTCTACCGAAGCATCGGCGTGCGCGCTCTCAATTTCGCCAAGCAGCCGCGCGCAATAGGCAAATGACAACGCATTGACCGGCGGATTATCCAGCGTAATGACACGGAGGCTCCTCTCCGGTCGAACGTTCGTCGAAGGCAACATGGCTACGCCGTTACCGCAGTTTTGCGATCCAAATCAAACTGCGCGTCGGTAACCTTCATGACGTCTTCCGAGCCGTCGACGATCTGCCGTTGGAACCACCCCGCCGCTGAAAGCACGTGCGACGCGTAGAACGACGCAGTCGCGAGCTTCGCCCTATAAAACTCGATCTCGGGGTCGTTCGCGGCGATTTTTGCCGCCGCAATCTGTGCGGCGCGCGCCATCTGCCATCCGCCGGCGACCGTTCCCCACAAACGCAGATACGGAACCGAACAGGCAAAGGCTTTATCGAGGTCCCCCATAGCGTTCATGCCGATCCACTGCGAGGTCTCGCTGAGCGTCGCGAGTGCCTTTCCGAGCGCTTCTCCGATGCGTTTGACGGCGGGATCCGGGTGCGTGGTGCACTCTTTTGCGGTCCCTTCCATTTTCTTTCCCACGCTCGTTGCGCTCGCACCCATGTCGCGCAGCAGCTTACGTCCGATTAAGTCGAGCGCCTGGATTCCGGTCGTGCCCTCGTAGATCGTGATAATGCGAACGTCGCGATACTGCTGGGCGATGCCCGTTTCTTCGATGTAGCCCATGCCGCCGAAGACTTGCAGCGCCGTCGAACAGAGCTCGACGGCGTTCTCCGTGCACCACCCTTTGACGACCGGAATCATCAGCTCGACGAAGGCCTTGTGATCTTTTCGAACCCGCTCGTCGGGATGGCGTTGCGCGTAGTCGAGCGACGCTGCCGTGACATAGGCAAGTGCGCGCATCGCTTCGATCGTCGCCTTTTGCCACATGAGCATTCGCCGCACGTCGGGATGCTTAAGAATCGGCTCGGGCGTGCGCGATCCGGGTTTGAGATCGCGTCCTTGTACTCGTTCCTTCGCATACTCGAGCGCACTCTGATAGGCACGATCGGCCAGCGCGATCCCCTGCACGCCAACCGAGAAACGCGCGGCATTCATCATGATGAACATGTACTCGAGCCCTCGGTTCGGCTCACCGACGAGGTAACCGACGGCGCCCTTTCCCTTCTCGCCGTAGTTGAGCGTGCAGGTCGGGTTGCCGTTGATGCCCAGCTTGTGCTCGATGCTCGCGCAGACGACGTCGTTGCGCTCTCCCAATCGACCGTCGGCGTCGACGACGTACTTAGGCACGATGAATAACGAGATGCCCTTCGTGCCTTCGGGGGCGTCGGGCAACCGAGCTAGGACGAGATGGATGATGTTTTCCGCCATGTCGTGCTCGCCGAAAGTGATGAATATCTTCGTTCCGATGATGCGATGGTGGTCGCCGTCCGGCAGCGCGCGCGTCCGGACCTGCGCGAGGTCGGAGCCGGCTTGCGGTTCGGTCAGGCACATCGTGCCCGTCCACTTCCCGGAAACGAGGTTGGGAATGAAGCGCTGCTTTTGCTCGTCCGAGCCTACCAGTTCGATCGCTTCGATCGCCCCTTGATTGAGAAGCGGACCGTTGGCAAAGCCGATGTTGGCGGCGTTCCACATCTCCAACGTCGGCCCAAGCAGTATTTGCGGCAACCCCTGGCCGCCGTACTCGGCCGGAACCGGCAAACCGATCCAGCCTGCATCGGCGAACTTCTTGTACGCCTCCTTGAAGCCGGGCGGCGTAGCGACGTCGCCACTGCTCCAGGAGCAGCCGATCTTGTCACCGGTGCGGTTGAGCGGATCGAGAACTCCCGCCGCAAAGCCCGCGGCTTCCTCGAGGACCGAGTCGAGCACGTCGAGCGTCTCCTCGCAGCCCGGCAGCGAGGCGATTGCCTCGATGTCCGCGAGCTCTCGGAGGGCGAACTGCATGTCCCGGAGGGGCGCTCGATAGGTGCTCATGGGACTCTCCTCTTCTTCATTGACGCTGCCGCCCCACGCCGGTAGCGCCCAACCGATAAATCATATAGTACAAAAAATAATCCCTCAACGGCCGACTCAGACGGCCGGTACGGCCCGGACTTGGGAAGTTAAAAGTTGCAGAGAACGCTGCGCCTGCTTGCGCGCGGGCGTGACGCTTCCCTTATCCTACTTATTACACTGCTTACCGTTCGCAAGGAGATTACACGAAACGATGTTTCTGATGTCAGTACTCTTATCCGCGGTCACGTTTAATCCGGCGATGGCGCCAGGTCCGGCAACCGGTCCGAGCGAGGGATATATCTCAGCTCCGGCTCTCGCTGCCGACAAGACCTGCAAGCCGGGGGCCATCTGCGCCAGCATCACGGTCAATCGCAACGGATGTTTCTTCAACAACTTCTGGGTTAAGAATTCGAAGGGCGGAACGCCGCTGGCGATCGACGTCACGCAAACCGGGCCTAATGGTAGTCCGGTTTACGTTTACTGGGTCAATAACACGAACACGAATATCGGCATCACCGGTAAGGCGTACGCGAAGTTCTACTGCTTCAAGTGATAGGCGGCTAGCGTATCGAGAAGGCCGCAACGACGGGCGCCAGGTTAAGCGTGGCGCCCGCGCTGCGGCCCCATTTTCATGGCTGCAGAACTTGGAGATTGTTGGCGTTGTCGTCGTTGAAATAGAGTTTGGTGGTACTCGTTGACGTGCCCGTCGCCACCATGCCGAAGATCGCGCCCGCCGCGCCGTGGTCGACGTTGCGCGTGTCCAGCACCTTGCCCGCTGGCGAAAGCTCGACCATGACGTTCTGACCGCTTGGGTTGGAAGTGTTTCCGACGACCAGATCACCGTTAAAGAGGAGCGCCGAGCTAACGGGGCCGTTGAGCGGCGTCCCGGCGAAGACGAGATGCGCATTTCCGGCGTTCGGTCCTTTGAACTTCTTGCCGCTCTTCTCGACGATGACGCCGCCGGTCGGAATCGTGCTCACATTCGAGAACGATACGACCGTGTTGTTCTTACCGTCGACGACATAAAGGATGTCGCCCGTAGGATTATACGCTAAGCCTGATGGGCCGAAGATGCTTCCCGGCTTTCCGTGATTGATGGCGAAGCCTTTGGCAATCACGTCGAAGGTTATGGTCGAGCCCAGATTGACCCTGACGATCGTTCCGCTGCCGGCGTTCGATTCGTAGATTGCCGCGTTGCCGGTCGTTGGTTGTGCGTAGACCTGGCCGAACGGATGATCGAATGGCACACCCTTCATATTGGCTATCAGTTTGCCGGTATCGGAAAGAAACGGGTTGTCGTTGGCGGCAAATGCCGCCGCGAAGATTACGTCTCCGGGAGTTAGCGCCAGGGCATCGCAGCCAAGCAGTAACTTGTCCTCTGAGACGGAGCGAGGGCTCGAGCCCGGCGTGGGATGCAGCGCGACGATGGTATAGCCGGTGCCTTGAACGTTGCTCTTATCGTTGAAGTTGCAGACGACGAGGTCGCCCGCAGTAAAAGCGCCGTTGGTCGACGGTGCGACGGTGAGGCCGTAGGGATTGAGCTGTTTCAGTTTTGGGCTGATCGTCGAGCCGATAACGACCTGCTTCTTGAGCTTTTTGAGAATGGAAGTTTCCTTTAACGGTTGCGTTTGGTTTGATGCCGCCTGCGGTGCAACGCCTGCTTGTGTTGGCATTACGGCGCTATCGTGGGCGCAGCCGGCTGCAAGAAGCAAGGCAACCGCAATGGCGATCCGTGGCGAAAATAAACTCGACATAAGAGCCTCCCCAGAAGTAAGCGAGCTGTTTTTTCTTTCTTGCGTTCAGTGATTATGCGCAACGCATTGAAAAACCCCCGAAACGCCGGCGCTACATCGCGTTAAGCCTCATGCGCGACGATTGGCGCCGATGCAAAAGGACGCAGCGGCAACGGCACGCCGCCTTTTCGAATGCGATCGCGGCCGGTCGCCTGAGAGCGACGTCGTCGAGACCCTACTCCGCTTTGGCCGCGGTGCGCTCGCCTACGCGCTGCGCAACCGTATCCGCGTCATGCTGCTGCGCTCCGGCGAACTCTACCGTGAGGCGTCACAAGCATTGGCGCGATTGGGAATCGACGTCGACGCATGGCCCGCGCCCCCGGCCGGCCTTTTCGTCGTTGAAGAACGCGCGCTCTATTTGCGTTCGCGCAGCCCGATGACCGTCGCGCACGAGTTCGGACATGCGCTTGATTGCGCACTTGGCGGCGGAGTCTATCGAAGCGGCATCGATCCGCAGGTGCGCGCGCTCTTTGCGAACGCGTCAAGCTTCGTCACGCCGTACGCTGCAACCGGGGTCGACGAATACTTCGCCGAGTCCTTACGCGCCTTCGTCGAAGCCAACGATCCGGCATCGCCCTGGCCGCGAGCGACGCGCGCCCGACTGCGTCACGCCGATCCTGCAATGCTCGAGTTCGTTGAGCTTCTCTTCGAGCGCGAGTTCGGCGAATGCTTGCAGCGCCGGCCAGACGCTACCGTTCTCATTTAACCGACGCCACGTCGGCACCACTCACGCCGGGGGCGCGGTTTTTCCACGAGCTGCGAATATAAGTGATGACGGCTGCTATTTGCTCGTTCGAAAGAAGACCTTTCCAGCGCGGCATGATTCCGCTGTATGCCTCTCCGTTGACGACCACTCGGCCTTCGAGACCATTGTTGACGATCGCAATTACCGCGGTGGGGTTGCCGGTAACGACCGGATTGCCCGCGAGCGGCGGGAAGGCGCCGGGAACCCCCTGGCCGTCGATTTGATGGCAGCTCGAGCAGTTTGCGAGGTACACGACGGCTCCGTCGCTGGCGGAGGCGGGATTCTTCGCCGCGGCCGCGGAGGCGGCCGCGGCCGTCGGCGCGTGCGCGCTTTTCGCGCATGCGGCAACGCCCAGCGTGAAAGCGCATAGCAGCACAAACCTCATACCGTCCTCCGTGGGCGCGCGCTCATTGCCCACACGAGCGCGACGAGCAAAAAATTCGCGACGAGCGAGCTGCCGCCATACGACATGAAAGGCAGCGTGATGCCGGTGAGCGGAAGCAACCCGATGACACCGCCCACGATGATGACGACTTGAAAGCCCAGCGTAGCGCCGAGGCCCGCCGAGAGCAGCTTGGTGTACAGGTCGGGCTGCTCGAGCCCGGTTGCGAAGATTCGTCGAACCAGGTCGAGGAAGATCGCTAAAACGACGAGCGCGCCGATCAAGCCAAACTCCTCGGCAAAGGCCGCGTACACGTAATCGGTCGCAACGTCCGGGATGAATTCTGGATGACCGAGCCGGTACCCGCTGCCGACCAGGCCGCCCGCGGCAATCGAGTAATACGCCTGTGAAGACTGATAGCCCGCGCCGAGCGGGTCCAAAAACGGATTACGCCAGACGGCAATTCGCGTCTGAACGTACGGGTAATGATGCACGGCCCAGAAAGCCCCGACTGCGAAGAGCAGCGCGCCGAAGAGCACGATGTCAAGCCGGCGCGTTGCCACGAAGAGCAGCGTCGCAAAGGTTGCGAGCAAGAGCGTTGCCATCCCGAGATCCCGCTGCACCACCAAGATCGCCATTGACGCCCCCCAGCCGATGAAGAGCGGCCCGAGGTACTTCACGTTGGCGCGCAGCGACCAGGGACGTGCTTTTGCGATAACGTCGGCCGTCTCTGCGAGATAGGCCGTCAAAAAGAGCACGATGAAAAGCTTAATCAGCTCGATTGGTTCGTATTGGATCGGCCCCAGCTTGATCCAGAGCCGCGCGCCGTTGACTTCCTGACCCAAAATCAGCAGCAATGCGAAGAGCGCGAGCGATGCAACCACCCAAAGATACTTGTACGCGGCAAGACGCCGAAACCGCGAGAAGGCCGGCGCCAAGACCAGCGCAAGCACGAGCGAGACGAGAATCCAGAGCTGCTGCCGCTGCGCGAGTGCCGGGGAAAGGCGCGCCACCATTGCGAGGCCGACGGACGCAAGCACCACGGCCAGCGCCGGCAAGAGATCGTCCCGTACCATCGTGGCGGGTTGCCACAGCACCCATACGACCGCGAGTACCGCGAGCAGCACGAGCATCCATGTCGGGCCAATCGCGTGCGCGGGGGCGAAATGCAGGATCAGCGCGGCAATCGCGATCGCGGCGAGCATCGGCGCGACGCGCCGCACGACGAGAATGCCGAGGGTCAGTCGGGGTGTACCGAGGTCACGACCAAACGCGTCGTACCGACGTCGATTTCGTCGCCTGCGCGAATTTCGATTGCCTCCGTGACGCGACGCCCATTGAGAAACGTGCCGTTTCGGCTTTTGAGGTCTTCCACGTAAACGACTCCGTTGTGGCTTTCGAACCGCGCGTGGCGCCGGCTCACTTCAGGATCGTGAAGAACGATATCGGCCTCTCTGGTTCGGCCGATCTCGAAAGGAGGCCGCGTTCGGTGCAGGCGCACGCCGCCTCGCTCGCGAATTTCCAGATTGATCTGCATCGGCGTCAGCGCGCCGATGTCGGCGGCCGGGCGAATTCGAGGCCGCGCCGCGAGCAGCGCCACGAGCGCAAGCACCGCCGTGATTTCAAGCGAACCGATGCGCATCTGCCGGTCGAAATCG
>DATDIA010000025.1:0-7764 GCA_036521295.1 Candidatus Cybelea sp.
CTTTGCGATCATGCTCGCGCTCGTCATCGCAACGATCTTCGATCTTGACCGCCCTCAGCGCGGATTCATTCGCGTGAGTCTTCAGCCGCTGCAGTCGCTGCGTCAGGTGCTCGTCAAGCCTTCGCCCACAGGGACCGACGCCAACCCCTGAAGACGCGGGACATCGTTTCACCGGATCTCTCGAAGACGAAACACTTGGGCAATGGGTCGGCAAATCGCCGTTAGGGCGTTCGCTCTCGGGCAACCTGAAGATGCGACCGCGTTTTACACTTTCTTCATTCGTAACGTGTAGGCTGCACGTAAGTCAAACACCAATCGCTTTACAGGAGCTTACACCACAACATGTTCAGAAAATCTTTAGCAATTTCGGCGTTGGCCGGCGCAATCGCGCTGGCCGCATGCGGCGGAGGCGGCTCCGGTGGTGCCGCGAGCGGCGCGTCCTATGGCGGCCCTCCCCCAACGTCTCCGCCCCAACAGCACTCAAATGTTCCCACTCGTCAGGCCGTCGCAGGCAAACCGGCTTTCGTTAATCCGTCTAACGATCACACGCTATACTTCTTAGACGTCGACACACCGACCGGCGGTAAGTGCACCGGCGGCTGTCTTTCGGTTTGGCTCCCTCTCGTACCGAGCCAAGGATCGCAGACGCAAAGCGGCTTTACGATCGTCAATCGATCCGACGGCTCGAGCATGCAGTGGGATTACAAAGGCCATCCTCTCTACAATTACTCCGGCGATAACGGGGCAGATCAAGCAAACGGAAATGGCATTCCCTTCGCTGGCGGTCATTGGCACGTCGCGCGGCCGACAACCTAAGGAACCAATCGCTGCCGTGGAACGGACTGGGCTGATTCCAGACCATCGTGTACGTCATTGCGGAAGCGGCCGCGGCCTCTTCCGCAATCTTGCCCAGCACGTACCTAATTAGGCGTTGATCGGCGGGGTTGATACGATTCTAGCGCCTCGCCATCGTTCGAGTCGACGATTCGATCGCAGTCCGCACGGAACGGAGCTCCGACTTAGTCCTGGGCAAGCCATTTACCGCAAGCGGAGCGTACGATGCTGGCGCGCGCTTTGGCCGCCGTCGACGTGCGATATCTAACCAGTTACAAACTCGGCACGTTCTCGATACATCACCGCTACCCGCCTTACCGCTCCAGCTTATGGACTTCGTTGTCGTTCGTGTCGGTAAAAAACAGCGCTGTATTGCTATCGTTCGTGCCGGTAGCGACAAGTCCAAAGATGCCGGCTTTTGTGCTCTTGTCCACGACCTTTTTATCGAGTACTTGTCCGGCGGGCGTCAGCTCGACGAGCTTGTTGCCGCCTTTCGTGTTGGCAACGATCAGGTTGCCGTTCGGCAACCTCGTCATCGCCACCGGGGCGTTCAAAGGCGCGCCACTATAGACGAGCTTGCCGCAAACCGGCTTGTATTTGCATTTGAACGTCTTGCCTCCGGGCAACACGACGATCTCGTTCTTTTCCAGTAATTCTCCAGCGTGAGTGAAGACGACGACCGTGTTGTCCTTTCCGTCTGCGATGTAGAGCAGATCCTTTTTGCCGTCGTATGAGAGACCGGAAGGTCCAAGCCTGCTCCAGTTTGTCTTATTGTTTACCGCAAATCCCGTGGCAACTTGGATAGGCTTGGGGTTGCCGCCGGAGATGGGGAAGCTAATGCTTATGATGGAGCCGGTTTTGGCGTCGCTGACAAAGATGTACTCGCCCGAGTATAAGCAGTGGGATGCGTTCCCCATACACGACGCGTCAACGTCGGAAAACGGCTTCTCGAGCGGCGGCCCGTAGGATTTTATGAACTTGCCCTTCGGCGTAAAGCCTGCGACGAGCCCGCTGATGAGCCCCGCGCCGTACACGGCGTTAGCGGTGGTGAGTGTGGTACCGTCGCAACCTTCGATGTCGCTGGTTTGAATAAAGGTCGTCGGTTTCGAACCCGGCTCTGGATTCAAAACGTCGATCGTCGTTCCTTTGCCGCCGGCGCCGGCAGCGTTGTCGAAATTGCAGACGAGCAGCTGCCCCTTCTTCAAACCGTAGTTGACCGTCACGATCGAAAGCGCGCGCGGACCCTTGTCGCCGTTCGTCGGATCGACAGCCGATCCGATGATGACGTCCTTTTTTAGTCCCTTAAGGATTGATGTATTGTCGGCGGACGTAATGTCTGGTTCGGTAACGGAGACCTGCGTCGCCGACTTCCCTACACCGGCTGAGTTGGACGGAACCATGGTCGTTCCGACACAAGCCGAAATTGCTAGAAGAGCTCCCCCGGCAAAGAGCAGCGCCGCAGATTTGTTAGAAAACGCCATTTTAAACCTCACTAAGTAGCGTCGCAATCATTTGCGTCATCCTTCGAATCACCGGTTGCTCAACCTCTACGAACAGGCGACCTTGGTTATCTTTCATGCATGGCTGTAATGCGAAATCTTCATCCGCGTTGCTTCGCCATGGGTGAACGAACCGCCAAGATACTGCGACTAATCCAACGCTGCTGCGATCCCCTAAAGCTTAACCCACAGTTACTACTGAACGTCCAGACTAGCGCGATCCTCCGCATTCAGCTCCATTCGCAAGCGTAAGCGCTGCGTTTCGTGCCTAGCCCCAGGCGAGTAGCAGCTTGTTTGGTTTACATCATACTTTAACTCCGGGTATACTTTACGCCTCAAATAACGAAGATTGTAAAATAAATTATGATCATTACATCGATCATATTTACGTTCGCTCCGCAAGATGCCGACAAAGCGGAGGCGATTTTTCGCGAGCTACGCGACGCGTCGGTCAAAGAACCGGGAGTTGTCCGATTCGAGGTGGGCCGCAGCCAAGAAGAGCCGAATGTATTCGCGCTGTGGGAGGTTTATCGCGATCAAGATGCAGTGAACGCCCCTCGGAATACCGAGCATTTTCAGCGACTCGTAATAGACGGCGTCCGGCCGTTAGCGCAGCAACGCAATGCTGCGACAGTGATTCCGATCTAACGGAGGGCGGCTCGATGAATTCCGAAACAATGCGTTTTGCGGCGGAGCTTAAATACGAAGTCACTTTGGTCGTAACCGCCGACGAGGTGCTGTACACGCCGTCGGCCCTAAGCGTCCCGTGAACGAGCTTCAAGGCCGAACCGTCGTCATTATCGGCGGCAGCTCGGGCATCGGGCTCGAAGCGGCGCGCTAAGCGCGTGCCGCCGGTGCAGAGCTCGTGCTCGTTGCGCGCGCGCAAGAACGGCTCGAGAGTGTCGCGCACGAGTTGCAGGCCCGTCAAACGGCAGCCTTCGATGTGGGCAACCTAGACATGCTCGAGCAGTTCTTCCAAGACTTGACAAGCCCAGTCGATCATGTCCTGCTAACAGCCGGCGGCCCTGCGTACATGCCGTTGTCCTCGATGAAACTTGAGGATGCGCGGCGGCATTTCGACCAACGGCTGTCGGTGATACTCGGCACTGCGCTATTTTCGCGCGGAAAGATACGGCCCGGAGGATCGCTGCTCTTCATCGGTGGCACCGGCGCTCGGCGCCCCGGCGTCGGGCTCGCGATTGCCACCACGCTTACGGCGGCCGTTCCGGCACTTGCTGCAAATCTTGCCGTCGAGCTCGCCCCTACGCGCGTCAACGTCATCGCACCCGGATTCGTCGACACGCCGCTCTCAGCGGCGATTCTTGGCGATCAAATCGATGCTCGGCGTGAACAACTGCGCGAAACGTTGCCGATCCGGCGCGTTGTCGGTCCTGCCGACGTCGCCGCTTTGGCCGTGCAAGTGATGAGTAACGGCGCGATCACCGGCGCAACACTCGACATCGACGGCGGTCAGCAGCTCGTCGCCGGGTGACCAACGATCCGATTGCAAAGCTCCTGAGTCAATCGTTCGTGGCGGGACCTGCGACAAACGTTCAGCTCATGGTCAAGGACTCAAAAAAATATGCCTCGACCGGCGGCTGGGGATTCGCTCAATTCACCAACGGCAAACCTGATGCGATAGTGCAGCACAACTGCTTTGCTTGCCACGCGCCGGCAAAAGCGACCGACTTCGTGTTCACTCACTACTCACCGTGATTCGAGAACGAGGTATGGCTTACAAAACAAGCTATCGCGCCAGACCTAGCGATTCGAAGAAATCACCGACCAATCCATCGATGTACGTGCGCATCATCGGGCGGCACAAGCGATTCGTCTTCGGAGTAAATCGCCGCCACATGAAAACCATCGGATATCTAGGGCGGATCGACGACGTTCTAGGAGCGCGGGTTACGACGCGCAACTGGAACACGATCCTCGCCGTCCTCCGTATCCTGGAGCGCGGATAGGCATACCTCCGGCAGCGCAATGGAGGCCTTGACCGACCGGCTGGCTCCTCGATTTGGCCGTTTCGACTCCGGGACAAAGGTGCGGGGCGCGACGCGAGTCAACCAGTTCGTTGGTGGCTACATTATGGCGGGACCTAAGGTCCCCAGCCAAGCTTAAAATTACGCCAAGCGCGCCGACTGACTTCGTCGAGGTCGACGAACTCAGGAAGACGTTCCCGGTGACGTTGGGCTTCATACCATGGGTCCGCAATGTAGGGCGCGTGGAGCGGCAGACGGCGTTGGAGAGCGTCTCGTTCGGCGTGCGCCGCGGCGAGTTGTTCGGGATACTAGGGCCCAACGGCGCCGGAAAAAGCACGATACTTCGGATCATTGCGGGCCTCGTCGTAGCCGATAGCGGGACGGTTCGAGTCGACGGAATCGACACTCGGTCCGCGCCACTCGCGGTACGGCGCAAGGTCGGCCTTTGCTGTACCGACGATCGCAGCTTCTACTACCGATTGAGCGCGAGGCGCAACCTCGAGTATTTCGGAACGCTGGCGGGGCTGTACGGCGCCCAGCTGCGAGAACGCATCAGCGAGGTCGTCCGCCTCGTCGACCTTTCGGGAGATCTCGACCGCCGGTTCGACACCTTCTCCTCGGGAATGAAGCAGCGGCTGGGAATCGCGCGCGGGTTGCTCGGCGATCCGGAGTTGCTGATCCTCGACGAACCGACACGGGCCGTCGATCCGGCGCATGCCGCGAGCATTCGCGCGTTCGTAGGCAACGAACTTGTGGCGCGGCAGGGCAAGACGGTACTGCTCGCGACCAACACGCTCGAAGAAGCCTGGGAGCTGTGCGGACGGATCGCGGTGCTTCGCCGCGGCCGCGTCGTCGCGATCGCGCCGCCGAGTGCACTCGACGGGCGCGGAATTGGGGCCGTTCGTTATGAAATTACGATCGACCGAACCGACGAACAGTTGCTCGCGCGTACGCGAGGCGTGCCCGGAGTGCTGGGTTTGACGGTCGAAAGCGTCGGCGCGCGCGTTCTTTTAAACGTCGTCTTAGACTCCGATCCGCGCGCGTTGACCGAACTGCTGCGCGTGGTCAGCACCAACGGCGTCTCCGTCTCTGCGATCCGTCCACAACAGCGTCGGCCGGCCGAAATCTTCGCCGACCTGGTTTCGGAGCGCTCCGATGCTGGCTAAGTTCCAGGCGGACGGCCGAAAAGTGTGGGCGACCTTTCTGCGCGACGCGCGGCTAATGATGTCGTATCGCTTGGCCTTTTTTTTGGATTGGTTTGCCATCGTCGCGAGCGTCGTGGGGCTGTGGTTCGTGTCAAAATTGGTACCGGCGTCTGCGGCGTTCGGAAGCGGCCACGTCGCGACCTACTTCAACTACGCCGTCGTCAACGTCGCTTTCGTAACGCTCCAGGGCACGGCGCTCATGTGCTTCGAGAATTCGATCCGCAACGATCAAGTATACGGTACGCTCGAGGCCGTCCTCGCAACGCCGACGAGCGTTTCGCTCGTCGTCTTAGCCGCGGGCGCATGGGCGTTCACGTTTGCGTTCATTCAAGTCGCGCTATATCTTATCGTGGCGGCACTTCTTGGGCTCGACCTTCACCATGTGAACCTTGCATCACTTGCGATATTCCTGATCTTGTCGATTACGGCAACGGTTCCGATCGGTATCATCGGAGCAGCAACGATCGTTCGGTTCAAGCAGACCGCACCGACTCAGACGATTTTCGGCCGCGCTTCGACGGTGCTCGCCGGGGTACTCTTTCCGATTTCACTCTTGCCCCTCTGGTTGCAGGCCGTGTCGTGGCTGCTTCCACTCACGCATGCGCTTACCGGAATCCGCGGAGCGTTCGGCGGCGCGAGCCTGCGAGCTCTCTCGGCTGACGCGATTTGGCTTTCGGCCGCGACGATCGTCCTGCTGCCGCTCTCGCTATACGTATTTCGCGCGGCCGTCATTAGTGCCAAAAGCGATGGAACGCTCGGTCAGTATTGAAAAGCGCGTTTTGTTAAAATCCGTCCTGTTGATTTCCTATTACTTCCCGCCGATGCCGGGCGCGGGCGCTTTGCGGCCGGGCCGGTTTGCCAAACTGTTACCGAGATTCGGATGGACCCCGACCACGCTGACCGGACCGTGGCATGACGGCGGGGCTGAGTACGGCGACGTTATCCCAGTAACGCCGCTCGGAGATCCGTTGGCGGCTCGCGTCCGCGGCCTCTGGCGCATCGTTTCGGGTTCAGCCCGCTGGTGCCCGGGCGCGCTACAGACCGCATTGACCCTCGCGGCTCGCCGGCGGTTCGATGCCGTCGTGAGCGTTTTCTCTCCGGCGTACAGTCACGTGCTCGCGGCGATCGTCGCGCAGCGATGCGGGATACCCTGGCTTGCCGATTACTCCGAAGCATGGGGCGGCAACAAGTTCAGGCCGGAATCGCCGGTGACATCTCGATTGAACCGGCTAATCGAAAGGCGTTGCCTGCAAGGCGCGGCGGCGATCACCTGCGCTACGCCCGGGATTCGAAGCCTCCTTTCGAAGCTGCACGGGCGCCTCGACATCGAGGTAATCGAGAATGCCGTCGACGCCGCGGAGTGGGAGAGCATACCGAGTCTTCCGCCGCGGACGTTTACGATTCTGTATGCCGGCCAGTTATACGGCGGAATGCTAAACCTCGAACTCCTATTCGCGGCAGTGACGAAGTTGCGGCGCGCGGGCCATCCTGCGGGCGCTGCGGCGCGATTCGAATTCTATTGTGACGAAGATCGCATCATCTCCAAAGCAGGCCGTCGGTGGCAACTCGAAGACGCCATCACTTTACACCCGGTGACCATCCGCGAGCGAGTACTCCATGCCGAACGGCGGGCGGCTGCGCTGCTCATGTTGTTTCCAATGCGGCACATATCCGTCGTCCCGAGCAAGCTGTACGAATATCATGGAGCACGCCGGCCGATCCTCGCAATCGGTCCGGCGCAGAGTCGATCGAACCTCGGGGGTTTGATCGAGGGGAATCGACTGGGATACTTCGCAACAACCGAGGACGAATGCGGTGCGTCGATCTGCGCGCTGTACGAGCGCTTCACGAGCGGTCGCTATGAGACCGACCCGAATCCCTCGTGGTCGCCCCCGACCGCGCTGACGACGACGGGCCAGTTCGCCGCCGTGTTGGATCGCATCACTCGACTGGCGCCCGCCTCCGATGTCGCACCCGTGCTCCTCGAGACGAATGCGTAGGTACGCGTTAGCAATCGGCCGCGGAGCGATTGCGTGTACCGCGCTTAATACACCAGATTGGCCGAGGCGACGTTTGCTCCAGCTCGCCGCAATGTGATCGACAGAATGCGGTTACGCGGATGCGCGAGAAGCGTGGCCGTTTCGCCCGTGCTCAAAAGTACCCCGAGGTCAGAGGCGCCCGCCGTCGTACGCGCGATCGCGTCCAACGAGCCGCCGGGCTTATCGGCGATGATGTAGATCC
>DATDIA010000026.1:0-8966 GCA_036521295.1 Candidatus Cybelea sp.
ATGATCTCGAGCTTTTGCTCGAGCGGCGAATAGAAATAGTGGATGTAAAGCGGGACGCCGATGATGTACTCCTGAATGATGTGTTCTTCTTTGAGATGCGTGGCGCGCGCCTCGAAATCGTTCGCATCTTGAATGAACATGTAGCCTTTGCCACCCGCCGCTCCGTAGAGCTTGACGATGACGGGCCGGTCAATTTCGGCGCCGCTGCGAAACTGCCGCGGCAATTTGAGGCCTGCGCGAGAGAGCCACTCGCGCTGTAGTTCGCGGCTCGCCTCCCAATCGAGCACCGCCTTGTTTCCGAAGTAGGGAATCGTCATCTTCTTATGCTCGTCGAGCGAGAGATACGCCACGAACGAGCCGTGCGGCACGATGATCACCTTGCGCTTTTCGAGCTCGGCAATGAGCGACATGAACTCTGAATAGTCATTAAGCGCGATCACTTCATCGACGAAGCCGAAGGAACGATAGAGACGTTCGGTGTCGCGATTCGGTATGGCGAGCGTACGAAATCCTTCGTCGTGAGCTCCCTTGAGAATCTGCAGCGCCGAATGCGAGCCCAGCGTCGCGATGGTGTACGGGCGATCCATTTTATTCTACTACCCGATTTCGACGGGGATGTCCCGGTCGGTTGAATCGCCGTTGGTAATCGCACGATCAATCGCCGGATTGCACAAGAGGCGTTCGATCGCGGCATCCAAAACGGCGCGTTGTACGGGCGTGCCGTTCGCGTCGAAAAGGCGCCAGGCAATTGCACGCCGTGTCATTCTGAGCCTGTCGTTTGCCATCCTGAGCCTGTCGTTTGTCATCCTGAGCCTGTCGAAGGATGACTCACCGAGCGGCTCGATCCAAACTTCACCGGCGCGCGGTGCCGAGTATTCCAGCACGGTTAGGCGGTGCTTGTTGGGATTGAACATGGTCTCGTCGGCTATGATCCGATCCGTGAGCGTTTCGACGTCGCAATCGTCGTCGAAAAACGAGATCTCGCTGCGCTCGATGCGATCCACGTTCACGCCGAGCCGGCGCAAGGCGACGAGCGCCGTGTATGCCGTATTGTCGGGTATTTTGAGGCTAATCGAAACCGCTCGCCGTGTCACCTTTCGTTTCGATTCCCAGGCTAGCTCGCGAACGACACGGCTTGCACGAAGCTGCGAAAGAGCCGCGCGCCGCCCGAAGGCGCCAGCACGTCTTCGCCTTCGCGTCGATCGAGGTGATTGAAGTTCCAGCCATCGCGTTCGGGATGCGGCATAATTGCCAGAACGTTGCCGTCGCGATTCACCAAGCCGGCGCAACCGAGCGCCGACCCATTGGGAATCGCCGCATCGTCGACGCTGCCGTCGGCGTGTGCATAAACGAAGGCGATGTGGCGGCCGGTTACGATCTCGCCTAGATGCTCCGGGGTGGCCGCAAGGCGTCCCTCGCTGTGGGCCGCCCACGCGGGAACGAGCGCGCCCTCCGGCAATGCCGCCGTAATCAGGCAGCGCGACGGCTCGACGTCGAGCTTGAGATAGACGTGCCGGCAGACGTAATGGGGTTCGGGCGAATTCTTCGCAAACGCCGCGGTCGGCTTGCGCACGCTCCTCGTTCCCGGAACGAGTCCGGCTTCGAGCAAGATCTGTGCACCGTTGCAAATTCCGAAGACCAGCTTTCCGGCACCGGCCCCGTCGATGACGAAGTCCATGATGCGGTCGTGCGCTGCGATCGCACCCGCGCGAATGCGATCTTCGTACGCAAACCCGCCGGAAAGAACGTACGCATCGTAGGCCTGGAGCTTCTCGGGGTGCGACCAATGGACGAGTTCAGCGTCGCCGCCGCAATCGCGCAGCAAGCGCACCGTCTCATCTTCGGAGTTCGTTCCGGGAAAAACGGGTACGGCGATGCGTGCGCTCACGGATAGACCTCAGCCATCGGCTTCGACCACAGGTCGTACAGGCGCGGAATTTCAAAGCGCGCGCCGTTGACGACCAGCTGCGAACCGGCAACCGTCTCGCCGACTCGGAGCGCTCCGGTGAGATCGATCTCGCTTGCGTTGGTTACTTCGCAGATAAAGCCGCCGGCTTCGCAAAGCGGATTGCCGAAATCGATCTCGGCGCCAATTGCCCGGCCGGACAGCATTGCGTCGAATGCGAGGCGCGCCACTGCGGTCAGCATTCCGCCGTCGGAGATAGCACGGCAGGAGCGCAGGACGCCGCGCGCAATCGCGTCATGCACAATTCCTGCTGCGACGCGTTCGGCGCCGTACGAGATCGTAGGCAATGAGCCGTGTATCCCGAGCACCTCACCGAGGACCGACCCTCCCACGACGAGCTCGCGGCTACCGATCCATAGAAGGGTCGATCCCGCCTCCTTCAGCCCCGGCGTAACGGCGGCGCCGATATCGTCGAGCCTGCCGATGCACGCCACGATCGCCGAAGGCGGGACCGGCCGCCCATCGACGGATTCATTGTAAAGACTGACGTTGCCGGAGACGAAGGGAAGGTCGAGCTCGGTCGCAGCGCGGGCGAGCCCGTCCACTGCTGCGACGAACGCGCCGTACTGATCGGGCTTGCGCGGATTGCCGAAGTTCAAGCAGTCGGTAAGGCCAATCGGCCGCGCCCCCACGGCGACCACCCGACGCATCGCCTCGAGAACCGCGCGTTCGGCGGCGTAGCCCGCATCGCTGCGCCCGAAGCGCGGATTGCCACCGAGAGCGACGGCTACCCCGAGCCGCGATCCTGTAATCGGAGCGAGGACCCCAGCGTCGGCAGTACCGCGCGGCAACACGGCGCAGCCGCGCACGACCGCATCATAGCGGCGATAGAGCGGCTCGCGCGACGCGACGTCGCGATGCCCCAGCACGCGGGGAAAAACGGCCTCGACATCGATGGCCGGGAGCTCGTCGAGCGGCCCCGCATGATGAATCACCTCGTTGTACGGCAAGTCGTCCCGAATCGAGCCGGTGAGAAAATCGCTCGGCACATCCATCACGATCGCATCGTGATAGCGCATGACGTACTGCCGTTGTGCCGTCACGCGCCCAATGACGGTAGCGCGTGCGTTGTAGGCAATCTCGGGCAGCGTAAACTCTTCGTTATAGATGCGTACGACCTCGGCGGCGATGTCGGGCGGTAGAAGCCACAGCAAGCGTTCTTGCGTCTCCCCGACCGCGATGACTTCGGCCGGCATGCCTTCGACCGCAACGTTGACTTTATCCAGATCGATCTCGGCGCCGTATCCGCCCTGCGACGTGATTTCGGCCGAGCAGCCAACGATGCCACCGGCGCCAAGGTCCTTGAAGGCCGCGCCGATCTTACGTTCGCGCAGCAACGCGAAAACGCGATAGCTCGCCCGCATCAGCACGTTCTTTAGGAACGGGTCCGGTACTTGGACCGCTCCCTTACCTGCTTGCGTTCCCGTCGCGTCAAGCGTGAGCGAAGAAAACGAAGCACCGCCGAAACCGCTGGAATCGGTAGCCTTGCCGACGAGAACGATCGCCCAATCCTGCGCGCCCTTGGGCGCATAGGAATGAATGAGGTCGCCTTCTTTGACGAGCCCGAGCGCGATCACGTTGACCAGGCAATTCTCATCGAAGCCTTCGTCGAAATAGGCGTCACCGGCAATGTTTGGCACTCCTATGGCGTTGCCATAGGCTGCGATACCATCGACGACGCCTTGCGCCACGTGACGCGCGTGCGATCCTGCGTTCTCAACACGCCCGAAGCGCAACGAATCGGCAACGCCAATTACCTCGGCGCCCATGCACAGCACGTCGCGCACGATGCCACCTATGCCCGTCGCGGCACCTTCGAAGGGAACGATCTGCGATGGATGATTGTGCGATTCGTGCGCGACGACGACGGAGTATCGATCGGCGCCGTGCACCCCGAGATGGAGCGCGCCCGCGTCTTCACCCGGTCCCAGAACGACGTCGGCCCCGCTGGTCGGCAGCCGCTTTAAGTGGTGGCGGGTCGACTTATAGCTGCAGTGCTCGCTCCACTGCGCGTTGAACGCCTGCAGCTCGACTGGGGAAGGTTCGCGTCCAAGACGTTGCGCGATCCGTTGCAGCTCGTCGTCACGCAGTGCGACGTTCGGAAATCCGGAAAGCCCACTAACCAAGCGCAGCTCCCTGCGGCATGGACATCTGCTGCTGCAGGGAAGCATCAGCATGGAGCACGCTCGAACGAGCATTGGCTTGCATCAAAAGCGTGCGACCAAAGAGCACTGTGTCTTCGAGGCCCAAAAGCTTGGCACAATCCATCGCCAGCCTTTGCGGTTCGATCGCGCCGTCGATTACGGGCGCTGATGACGTCGCATCGAGCATCGACCTCAGCAGCTCGTTTTCGCCCACGGGGACAAGGATCAAACGGGCAAAGCTTGCCTCAAGCTGCTGGGTAAGCTGCAACACGAACCCAGGCGTTGCCGATGGGCTCGCGACGTGGCGAATCGTCGGCAAACCGAGTTGCCCGAGGGCTTTGACGATCTCGTTCGCGCGCTCGACTTGAGCGGGCGAATCGGCGATCACGGCAGCCATGCCGGGCCGCATGACCGGAAACGTGCCGACAAAGTCGGCGACCCGTTCGTACGCGTGCCGGACACGCTCGAGGGCCTTATCATCAACCGCTTCCAGGTTGCGATAGATCTGCTTGTCGAGCATGAGTTCTTCGCGCCCTTGCGGCCAGAGGCGCCAGGAGTCATTGTCGATCACGTCGGCGATCACGAGTTGGCCTTGGTTCTCGCCCCCGGCGAGGCGTCCAAACTCGATTTTGAGATCCACGAGCAACACGTCGCGCTTTCGCCACGCATGAGAGAGGATATCGAAGGTCAAGCGCGCCAGCTCCGTCATCACGCCGACCTCTTGCGGTGCTGCGATGTTGCGAGCCACGATCTCGTCGGGAGCAATTAACGGATCGTGCGCGGCGTCGTCCTTGAAAAAAAACTCGATCACGCGCGGCACGAGCAGTGCCCCGCGCGCAAGGCTAGGATTGCGCCTGGCGAACGAGCCCGCGGCGACGCCACGCGTGACCACCTCGAGCGGAATCATGTTGCACCGGCGCACGACCATTTCGTTGTCGTCGTCGTCTTCGCCACCATTGAGATAATGCGTCGGCAAACCGCAAAGATTGAGTAACCGAAAGACCCTCGCGGTCGTTTGGGCCGCCAGTCGTCCTTTTCCGGCGATTTCATGGCGCCGTGCGCCGTCGCCGGCCGAGATTCGGTCGGTTTGTGCGACGACGAGCTGATGCGGCTGACCGGGGTTCTCGTAGAGTACTTTCGTCTTGCCCCGCGCGATTTCGAGCCCTTTGTTCACGACACGGCTACCTCGACTTGACGCGGGAACGCCCCAACGCCGTCGATGCGGTCGGCCAGCAGCCGCGCGCGTTGCGGCGCAGTACCAACGTGAATGCTCGGATCGAGAAGGCGCCGAATTTCCGCAGGATCGACAAGTGAGGTCAATTCACGCTCTTCGGCGAGTAGGCGCGAAAGCGGATTGTCCTCGCCACGCCTTACTGCCTCCCACGCTTCCATCGATACACGCCGCAGTATTTCGTGCAAATGCTGGCGGTCTCCGCCGGCGCGTACCGCTTCCAGCATCACGGCCTGCGTCCCGGCGAACGGCGCATAAGCGCGCAGATTCGCTGCGATGCGTCGCTCGTCGACCCTCAGTCCCTCGATAACCGTGCGTGCGAGCGTCACGATTTCGTCTGCGCAGAGCAGCGCTTCCGGCAATACCACGCGCCGGTTTGCGCTGTCGTCGAGCGTGCGTTCCAGGAAATTCGTGGCTGCATTTTGCCACGCAACGTCGGCATAGCCGGGAAGTAAGCGCGCGAGCGATCCGATTCGCTCGCACAGGATGGGATTCTGCTTGAAAGGCATCGACGAACTGCCAACCTGCTCTCGAGCGAACGGTTCGGCGATCTCACCAAAGCCGGGGCTGCCCAGCATGCGAACGTCGGCCGCAAACTTTGAGAGCGATGCACCCAGACCGGCAAGTGCCGATAGCAAGAGATAGTCGAGCTTACGCGGGTAGGTCTGCGTACTGATCTCCCGTGCGAGGAGGCCGAAACGGTCCAGCACGTACGCTTCGATCTCGCCGGAGCGCCCGGTCTGCTGCACGAGAAGCTCGTACGACGCGGCCGTGCCGACGGCACCGCGTAATCCCTTGGCGGTTAAATTGCCGAAGACGAAACGCAGATTTTCATCGTCAACGAGCAAATCTTGCGCGTAGGCTGCGAGCCGGTATCCCAGTGTCGTCGGCTCCGCCGGCTGCAGGTGGGTGTAGGCCATGCACACGAGATCGGCGTACTTACGAATTTTCGCGGAGAAGACTCCAAGCAGCGCGTAGAGGTTCTCGCCCACGTGCGACAGCGCGAGCCGAAGCCGATACGTTTCGACGGTATCCTCAACGTCCATCGAGGTAGCGCCGAGATGCAGTTTTCCTCCACCGCGTTGCGCCTGCTGCGCGAAGACGCGGATTTCGGCCATGAGATCGTGATGTATCTCACGCTCGATCTGAGCGGCCGCCTCGATATCGATCTCGTTAGCGTGCGCGCGCAAGTCGGCGACCTCGACTTCTTCGATCAACCCTTGTGCAGATTGCGCCTCGGCTAGCGCAACCCATACGGCTCGCCAGAGCCGCCGCCGCGCCTTCTCCGAAAAGAGCGCGCGCAGCGCCGCGCTTCCGTATCTCCACGAGAACGGCGAGGCATAGGTTTCGTAATCCATGAAGAACGTTGCCCTTCGCCTCCCGGGAAGGCGCCGCCTCGTCAGCGTACTGCATCCAAATGAGAGCAGCAGCGGCCGTTTTGCTCGCTCTGGCGTTCAATCTTGCCGCCTGCACAAAAACCGGAGGCGCCGGCGGCCACCGCCATTCGTGGACGCATGCGGGCTTGCTTCGCATTGCCGTCAACGAGGAGCCGAAAACCCTCAATCCGCTACTTGCCGGTACGACCATTGAGGTTTTCATCGACCGGCTTATGTTTGAACCGCTACTATCAGCCGATTCGAGCGGCGACCCGGTACCGATGCTTGCTGCCACGGTACCGAGTCAGGCAAACGGCGGCATCAGCGCCGACGGCCTGACGATTCGCTATCATTTGCGCCGCGATGTGCGCTGGAGCGACGGCGTCCCCGTGACCTCGCACGACGTCGTCTGGTCGTGGCAAGCCATCGAAAATCCAAATAACGATGCCGTTTCGCGCCACGGCTACGACGATGTGAGCTCGCTCGATGCGCCTGACCCCTACAGCGTGGTCGTCCACCTGAAGCGGCGGTTCTCGCCTTTTGTGAATACATTCTTCGCCGAAAGCGACCAGCCTTACGACGTCGTACCCGCCCACGTCCTCGCGAAATATCCCGATGTCAACCGCATTCCCTTCAACTCACAACCGCTGATCTCGGACGGTCCGTTCCGTTTCGTGCGATGGGAGCGCGGCGATCGGGTCGTACTCGACGCAAACCGACAATTCTTTAAAGGCGCACCTAGGTTACGAGGCGTGCAGATCGACTTTGTTCCCGATGAAAATTCGGCGATCAATCTGTTGCGCACCCACGCGATCGATTATTTCTATCAGCCGACGATTCAAACGTATCCCTCGCTGCATGCACTGCCAGACGCGCGCATCGTTTGGGTGAGTGTGAACGGCTTCAATGGCATGGAGATGAATATCTCGCACACCGTGCTCGCCGACGTGCGGGTGCGTACCGCCATCGCAGCCGCAATCGACAAGACGGCATTGACGCGACAACTCACGTACGGCCAGGAGACGACGGCGGCCGAGGACCTTCCAAACTGGATCTGGGCCTTCGATCCGTCGGTACGATCGCAACGATTCGACCCGACCATGGCAAAGAAACTGCTCGCAGATGCCGGTTGGGTCGCGGACGGTAATGGGATGGTGAGCAAGAACGGCCGACCCTTAGAGCTGCTTCTCGCGACCGGCGCGGAATCGGCGACGGACCGCTCCGCGAGCTTGCTGGTTCAGGCCGCGCTGCGGAATATCGGCATTGCGGTCAGTGTCAAATACTTTCCACTAGACATTCTCTACGCTCCACAAGGCATGGGCGGGATTCAGCACGGCGGCAAGTTCGATCTCCTCATGTATGACTGGTACGCGGGCATTGATCCCGACGATTCCTCGGAGTTGACCTGCAATAATTTTCCTCCGCACGGCTATAACGATCCACGATATTGCAGTCGCGCGATGGATGCGGCGCAGGCGATTGCCCTAACGCACTACGATCGCGCCACACGCAAGCGGGCGTACGCAACCATCGAACGCTTGCTCTCGATCGACAACCCGATCGTCTATTTCTGGTGGCAGCGTCAACAAGATGCGATTAGCGTCGACTTCCATGGCTTTGCACCGAACCCGGTCATCGAATCGTGGAACGCCTGGCAGTGGACGATCTAAACGCGTCAGCGCCGGGAAAGGCCGGAGAGCTCGGCGGTGATGCGATCGACGAGCGTGCGGTGATCCTCGGGATCGTTGCCGGCACGCCCCGTAACGACCGCTTCGATACCGCGAACCGCGCGCTCGTAGGCAACGCGCGCCCGGCGTTCGCCAACGCGTCGCGCGATTGGACGCAGTACCCGTTCGCGCCAGCGCGAACGGGCGGGAAGCTCGCCACCGGGACGCGCGAGTTCCCACAAACAGAGGCACTCGGTCGCGAGCGCAGATAGCAACGGAACGGCGGCGTTGCGCGCCTGATCCGCGAATAGCTCATGGGCAATCGCGAGCGCCTCTTCAACTTTTCCCTCAGCGAGCGCGCTTGCGTACTTATACGCCTTCGGGTCCTCAATGGAAAGCGCTTCGCGCTCGACATCTTTCACCGTGATCTTCTTGCCGTGGAGGGCCAGCTTTTCGAGGTCGTTACGCACTGCCGCGAGCTCTGCCTCGCTGCGAGCAAGCTCGTCGATCGCACGCGGCTCGGCCTTCGCCTTCAAACGCCGGAGCGTTTCCTCGACGAATCGCTCGCGCGTCTGCCCGCCG
>DATDIA010000027.1:0-2675 GCA_036521295.1 Candidatus Cybelea sp.
CTCGTCACGTTCTGCGTCGTCTCCTTGGGGTGGGTGCTCTTTCGATCGCCGACGTTCGGCGCTGCAATTGCCGTCTACCGGGCGCTCTTCACCGGCGGTGGCGGCCCAGCGCTGCTGACCGGATGGCAAGCCGTCTTGGCAGGCGGCATCGTCGCGTTCGGTTTTGTGCGGCTCCTTCTCGAGCGGCGTAACGTCAAGCCCGGGTGGCCGCAATTTCCTCGCGTGGCGCAAGCCGGAGTGCTCGCCGGGCTGCTGCTGGCGCTCGAGCTGCTTTCATGGCCAGGCGTTTCGCCAACCTTTATCTACTTCAAATTCTAAAGCCATTAGCTCGTCGTCGAGCGCGGCGCCGCCTCGGGGCGCGAGGCGCGCCATCGTTCGATTGCGAGAACGATCGTCAAGGCAATTCTTGCGAGGGTGGGAATGACGCGCGGACGCAGTAAGCGCGGGTCGAACGACGCCATGTACCGAGTGTTTTCATCGATGCAGACCCGAATGAAGGTCGCTGGGGAGAGATTTTTAAAAGCGTCGCCGAAGAGGCCGCTCGTCTCTGCCGAGCCTTTGTCGTGCTGCATCTCGGCACCGGCCTTTATACGGCGCCAGATCGCGCCGCCGTAGCCGAGGAAAACCGGAAGCGCCTGAAGGGCTGGAGCGCGCAGACCGCGGCGCGAACGATCCCACGCAATCCAATTGACGAAGAAGACGATGTGTCGCGCTTCTTCTAAGAGTACTCGTGCAAAAAGTGAAGTCAGCGCTTCGGGCAAGATACGGGCATCGCGTGCCAAACGGAAGATGCCGAACCCGGCAAAGGAGTCAACGCACTCGTTGTAGCCGAAATTAATAAAGGCGCGGCGCGTCGGCTCTTGTTTCACAACGTTGGGCGTGACCACCAGGCCGTAACGCTCGATCATGCATTGTAAAATTCGTCCGTGCCGGTCTTCTTCGTAGGCTTGCAGCTCGAGAGCTTGGCGCACGAGCGGGTCGGCTTCGGTCTTTGCAAAAGCGCTCAACATTCTTCCCGCGCCAAGCTCGACCTCGAGCGCTAAAGTCCAAATTGGGATCGCGCGCAGCCGCGCCAGCGACGTATCGTCGAGCTGCGGCCACAACAATTCCTGGGGGTCGTAAGCGCGATGCGATTCTATGAACGAGCCGCAGAAGAGTTCCTTGTGTTCGTTCGAGCCGATCTGCACCGTGATTACTCCATCTTGGAATTTGGGAAGGCAACTGTCCGGAGAGCGGTCGAAGGGACCTCGCAGCTATGACCGCGCTCCGAGACCCTATTCCACTTGGCAATCATCGGGCTTGCATTGCACGGTACCTCCGTAAAATCGCTTCGTCCGCCGGCACCGCCGGGTCGGTTGCGGCACGAATCATCGAGGAGCGCCTGGATGAGCGCTACGCCGGCGATGCGGTCCGCCCCAGCCTTGTGTTGTGGGCTTGCACCGCCGGCAATGGGAACGTGGCCGACGCGCTGCCGGTTGCCGCCGCCTTCGATCTCTTCGATCGCTTCTTGCTCCTGCACGACGAGCTTGCGGATGAATCCGCAATAGCGACGGTCGCACGGTGGGGTCTTGGACAGAGTCTCAATGCTGGGGACGCTCTCTACGCTTTGGCATTTCGCAGCCTCGCAATCGATGTCTCCGAGCCGAGTCGCCGGCTGCGAACGGCCAGGCTCGTTGGCCAAGCGGTCCTCGAGGCCATTGCGAAAGGCGGCGATAATATCGCGCGCGGTGCGGTATTGACGGCCGCTGCTCTGGAAGCAGGCGCCGTAATCGCCGGATCGCCCGATTCGGTCGCCCGCGCTTACGCCGAGGCCGGGCGCCTGCTGAGTGAGGCCGCAGTTTGCTCTGATCCGGCGCTCGCGCAGCGCGCATCGCGCCGAGCAGTAGCCGCTCTGCGGCGTCACACCTTGCCCGACGACGTTGCCACCTTTGAAGAAGTAGCCTGCTACGTTGCGCGCCAAGCGGCCTAAAAAAGCGACGCCGTCGCGAAAGGCGGAGCATCTCCGTATCAATCTCGAGCTGGATGTCGGCGCTAAGGGCGTTGACGCCGGTTTTGACGCCTACCGCTTCGCGCACCGCGCCCTGCCTGAAATCGATCTCTCCGACGTCGATCCGTCGACCGAAATTTTTGGCCGAAGACTCGCGGCGCCGCTTCTCATATCGTGCATGACGGGTGGTACGCGCGCTGCGCGCCGGCTCAATCGGCGACTCGCTCGCGTCGCACAAGAACACGGGTTCGCGATGGGCCTTGGATCGGGTCGCGCGCTGCTCGAATTTCCCGGCTCCGTTGAGACGTTCGACGTTCGTTCGCTGGCGCCCGACGTCGCACTTCTCGCCAATCTTGGTGCCGTGCAGCTCAACAAGGGTTACGGTCTCGCGGAGTGCCGGCGCCTCGTCGAAACTTTGCACGCCGACGCGATCGCCCTTCATCTCAATCCGCTGCAAGAAGCGCTGCAGCCGGAAGGCGACTCGTGTTTTAGTGGCCTGCTCGATCGCATCGCGGATCTGTGCAATCGAGCCGGCTTTCCAATCGTAATCAAGGAGGTCGGTTGGGGAATTGGAGCCGACGACGTGCGCGCGCTCTTTGATGCCGGCGTTGCCGCCATCGATCTCGCTGGAGCGGGGGGAACGTCGTGGAGTGAGGTCGAGCGTTACCGCATCGGTGAACCGTGGCGG
>DATDIA010000028.1:0-13552 GCA_036521295.1 Candidatus Cybelea sp.
GCACGATGGTATCGCCGAACTCCATCACCGAATGAATCAGCTCACGCTCCTGCTCCTCGATCACGCGCTGCTCGGCTCCGACGTTGACGAGCACGCGGATATCTTCTTCGGTAACGTACGGACGATGCGCGTGTTTGATACCGAACAAGCGAAGAATTTGGTCGGTGACGACTTGGAAGGTCCGCGCGATTGGCGTGAGCACGTAGGTGGCATAAACCATCGGCAGGGCAAGCCGAAGCGCCCATCGTTCGCTATCGCCGGTTGCCACGGTCTTCGGGATGATCTCTCCAAAAAGCAGGAAGACGACGGTCATCACGACCGTTGCAAGAATCGCTCCTGAGGGAATTCGCAGCGATATCGCGATGTACGTCGCCAGCGAATCGGCCGCCAAAAGGACGATGGTGTTGCCGACCAAGATCGAGGTGAGAAACCGCACCTTGTCGTCGACGAGCCGTTGGAGATTGAGAGCGCCACGCATTCGCCGCTCGGAGATGGCTCGTGAGCGCAGGCGTGAGATCGAAACGAGGGCGGCCTCCGAGGCGGCAAAGAACGCCGCCAGGAGGACGAGCACAACGAGTGCAGCAAGCTGGTACGGCAGGCCTTCGGGGGTACTTCGAGAGGGGTCCGTATTCAAGTCGGCGCCATTATAACATAACGTGGGGTCGCACCAGCACGTAGATCGCTAGGGCAACCAGCGTGCCCAGCACCGCTCCCCAGAAGACCTCGAAGGGACGGTGAATGCGCGCCTCGACGCGGCTTTGCGCGACGAGAAACGCCACGAAGTATGCCAAAATTGCGGCGAGCGGCTTCTGGTAGAAGAACGCGAGCATCGTTGCCACCGCGAATGCGAGCGCCGCGTGACCCGAAACGGCTCCCCCTTGCAAAGCCGACCCACGACCGACCCAGGCCTTGGCGAAGACCGTTGCGATGGCTACGACCGCGAGCGATATGAGCGCAACATTGGCCGGCACGGCTTGAACTGCTTGGAAAACCCGTGTACCGCCGCTGATGATCCCCTGATAGAAGATGAGGTACGCGCAAAGAGTTGCTCCAATCGCCGCGATCAGCACCGCGCCGGCGGCCGCATCCTTTGCGCTCTTGGCGAGCGGATGGTGCGCAACCGTGAGCAAATCGACGATCGCTTCCACCGCGGTGTTCATGAGCTCCAGACTCAGCACCAACGCCACGAGCGAGATCGTGGCGATGACGTAATAGCGATCGAGGCGTAAAATCAACGTTGCGAGCAGTACGAGCGCGGCGATAAGAAAATGCACCCGCATGTTCGGCTCGCTGCGCGTTGCGTAGATAATGCCTTCGAACGCATGGTGGAAAGAGCGAAAGAAGCGGCTCTGATCGATTGGCAGAAAGTGCGGGCCGGCCCTGAGCGGAGTTGAAGGACGCTTTGGGCGGTCGTCGACGGGATGATGCATCAGTGGGCCGTCGCGTAGGGCCACGGAAGCGCAATGGCATCCGCTAGCCGCCGTTCCTCGCGCTGCATCACCCGTCGTTCCGAGACCGCCATGTGATCGTGACCCTTGAGATGGAGCAGACCATGAATGAGCAAGCGGTAGAGTTCGAGTTGCAAGGGTGCGTCGTACGCTGCCGCCTGCCGTTTCGCGGTTTCGACGGAGATCACGACGTCCCCGAGCAGACGTTCGGGAACGGCTGGTTCCAGTGCCCCTCCTCCTTCGACGGAGTTTATCGACTCCAATGGAAAGCTGAGCACGTCCGTTGCGGCATCTCGACCGCGGTAGGAGCGATTGAGCGATCGGATCGTGTCGTCGTTCACAAGTGAGAGTGAAAGCTCGGAGCCGCGTTCGCCGATTGCGCCGAGCAGACGCCGCGCGGTTGCAACGAGCGCGCGGCCGTTGACGCCGCTCGCGCGCACGTCGTTGCGGTAGTGGATCACCGCGATGGCAGTGGCGGTATGCCGGCGGCATAGGCTCGCACGATCTTCGCCACGAGCGAATGCCGTACGACGTCCGCCTCGTCGAGCTCCACCACGCCGACGTCTTCAATGGAGCGGAGGCGCGCGGCCGCAGAACGCAGGCCGCTGCGTTGACCCGCCGGAAGGTCGATTTGGGTCACGTCGCCCGCAACGACCATCTTCGATCCGCTTCCAAGCCGCGTTAAGAACATCTTCAGTTGGTCGTCGGTCGCGTTCTGCGCTTCGTCGAGAATCACAAATGAATCCGAAAGCGTTCTGCCCCGCATAAAGGCCAGCGGCGCGACCTCCAGCGTGCCACGCTCCATGTACTTGTTAAGGACCCCATCGTCGAGGAGTTCGCCCAGCACGTCGAAGAGCGGTCGCATATATGGATCGAACTTTTCGCGCAAATCGCCCGGAAGAAAGCCCAGCCGTTCGCCGGCTTCAACGGCCGGGCGCGAGAGAACCACGCGAGCAACGTCGTGGCGCTTGAGGGCTCGCACGGCCATCACGACGGCCAAGTACGTCTTGCCCGTACCCGCCGGCCCGATTCCAAGGGTCAGCGTCGATTCTTCGATCGCGCGTACGAAACGCCGCTGACCTGCGGTTCGTGGACGCACTTCGCGTCCGCGATGGCTACGCAGCAGCGTGCTCGGTAGCGCGGTACCACCCTCGGCTCGCGCATCTGAGAGTGCGAGGGCGACATCGTCTGGCGTTATATGAGCACCAGCTACGGCGGCTTCAAGGACGCGCCTGACCACTGCTTCGGCTCGCGCGACGGCTGCGTCGTCGCCCGCCAGCAGCAAGCGGTCGCCTTCTGCTTGAACGGCCACATCGAGCGAACTTTCAATCGCTGATAGATTGCGGTCGTATTCCCCAAAGAGACGAAGCCGGTCGGGAAGCTCGCCGAGATCGACGGATCGTTGCGCGGTCAACCCTTTAGCTATTCGTCGCGAAACCCGAGGGGCTTTCCGAGCACCTCCGAGGCGATGACGGCGCGAATAATCTCCCGCTTGGTTCCGAAGAGCCGGCGGCGAGCGATGTGCGCTGGGTGGGACGGCGGATGCTGGATTACGGCACGCGCCGGAGCAGGCGCACGCGCGGCTGCGCGGGACGTCGGCACCGATAGAGCCGGCTGGAGGACGGGCTGCGGAACGAGCGGCGCGACCGGCGTGACGCCGAGGCGGTCCAGGGGCGCTTGCGGCCGGCGCAGGGGCTGTCGAGGTGGTGCCGGCACTTGCGCTTGTTTGCGCAGGCTCGAGATCATGCTGCCCACCACACCCACGATCAACAGCCCGACCCAAATGAGAATCCCTACATCGCGCACGTGCGTGACTACGTCGGGCTTGGACCGGAGATAGGCGGAGGCTGGGGCTCGGACGAGGGTTCGCTCGCCGCGCCGATGCCCGCACGCATCTCCGTATCGGCCTGGATATTCTTGAGGCGGTAATAATCCATGACACCGAGATTCCCGCGCAAGAATGCCTGCGCAATTGCCTGCGGTATCGATGCTTCCGCTTCGACGACCTTCGCGCGCATCGCTTGCGTCTCTGCTTTCTGCTCCTGCTCGGCCGCTAATGCCGCATATTGCCGCTCCGCGGCCTTCGCCTGCGCGATGCGGCGATCGGCTTCGGCCTGACTCGTCTGCAGTTCGGCGCCGATGTTCTTCCCAACGTCCACGTCCGCAATGTCGATTGAAACGATCTCGAAGGCCGTCCCCGCATCGAGCCCCTTTGCCAACACGGCCTTACTGATGCGATCCGGATACTCGAGGACTTCTTTGTGGTCGATGGCTGCGCCGACGGCAGATACGACGCCTTCGCCGACACGCGCAACGATCGTCGGCTCGCCCGCACCGCCGACGTAACGATCGAGGTTGCTTCGCACCGTGATTCGGGCCTTGACGTTGAGCTGGATGCCGTTTTGAGCCACGCCCTGGAAGATCGGCGTCTCGATGACCTTCGGGTTCACCGATGTCTGCAGTGCTTCGAGGACGTTGCGTCCGGCCAAATCTATCGCTGCGGCACGCTGCCATTCCAGCGGAATCTGCGCGCGCTGCGCCGCAATCAGCGCCAACGTTACGTTTTCGACGTTTCCTCCAGCGAGGTAATGCGACTGCATCTGATCGACGCTCAGATTTAACCCTGCCTTGCGCGCTCTGACATAGTTCGTCACGATGACGCCCGGAGGGATTCCGATCAAGCGCATTCGTACGAGCGCAATGATCCCGAGCGGAACGCCCGCGGCGATCGTGCGGATCCACAATCCGATCGGGAAGTAATAGAGAAACACGACGAATATGATGAGCGCGATCAGAACGATGACCACGCCGCTGACGGCAATCATTATGTACTCCTAGTGGCCTGTAGCGGGCTCGACGAAAATCCGCGCACCCTCGACGCGCACCACACGGATCGGTGTTCCCTGCGCGATGAACTCGCCCTCGGTAAGCACGTCGACGCGGCGCCCCTCGATCGAGGCAATTCCAGCGGGCCGAAGATAACTCGCCGCCGTACCGATCCGGCCACGCAACTGGCGATAATCGCTGCTTGCGACATACTCGGGCCCCTGTGCGGCCGCAAGCGCGAGCCGGTGGGCCCACGCATTCTGGGGCACCGCGCGCACCGTCAGCGTAAAAGCGATAACAGTGAGAACGATCGCGGTCGCGACCGTTTCGATTCCGACGAAGAGAAACGGCAGGCCGAACGCAAAAAGCATCGCCACCAGAAGTGCCCCGACACCGAGGATCCCCGGCAGGCCGTGTCCCGGAACGACGTGCAACTCCCACAGGATTCCAATGAGACCCAGCACGGCAAGTACCGCCACAAACCCGTTGGAGAAGCCCGCATAGACGTGGCTCCCGAAGAAGAGCGCAAGCGCCCCAACGCCGATGATGCCGGCAATGCCGTGCAGCGTTTGCATCTCAATAAGAAGTCCGAGCATGCCCAGGCTGAGCAGAAGCCCGCTCACAACCGGATCGGTTGCAAAGCGCGCAATTTGTTCCGCCCATGAAAACGCTTCGGTCTTGCGCGGCGCGTTCGCCAAGCGAAGCTGTGCCAGCGCTGCATCCAGCGACGGGGCCGTTCCGATGGCAATGCCGGAGCGTACGGCGTCGTCGGTGTTGAGTGTGAGGACCATGCCGGGGCGCTTGTATTCGGGAAGATTTACATTCTTGTCTACCATAGCGCCGGCAAGCTGGGGACTGTAATGGTTGCGCTCCGCCGTCGATTCGAACTCCCCCCGCAGCGCCGAGATGATCTTGTCGCTCGGCGGGACCGTTCCGCCGGCCTCGACGGGTTCCGCAGCGCCAATTGAGGCGCCGGGAGCCATGACGATGCGGCTTGCGCTTAACGTGATGAGTGCGGCCGCCGAGTAGGCGCGCTCCCCGACGTAGGCCACGACCGGCTCTCGCGCGGAGAAGAGGGCGTCGCGAATTCGAAACGCGGCGTCCACGAGGCCGCCCGGACTATTTACGTCGAGAACGATCGCGCGCGCGTGGTCTTCATTTGCTTCGTTGACCGAACGTTCGACCAGGTGCGCCATCCCGTCGTCGACGGTTCCGGTGACTGGAACGATGACGATCGCACGTTCCGCTGGTATGCCGGCAACGATTCCCGTCAAACCGTAAAGCACCAGACACGACCAAACCCAGGCCCGTAACCGCAATCCCCTCATGCCGCTAGCTACCTTCGGCCGCGCCCGAAGTTGCAAAATACCTTCACGCCTGCGCCCAGCCCGCAGCGAGGCACGCGATGCCGAGTCGAAGGGTCAGGGGGATAGAAGTTCGGTAACGATCTGGCGGACGAGATTTCCGTCGGCCTGCCCGCGGAGCTGCGGCATGACGATTTTCATAACTGCGCCGGCGTTGCGGGATTCCGGAGGAAGCTCCGCGAGCACGCTCTGCACGATCTCCCGCACTTGCGTTGCCGACCGTTGCGCCGGCAGATAGCCGAGCAATATCTCGCGTTCGGTGCGCTCCTTCTCGGCGAGATCGGTCCGGCCGGCTTTGTCGAACTCGGCGAGCGAATCCGCCCGCTGCTTCACCAAACGCCGCACGACATCGAGCTCGTCGGC
The DNA here is from genome assembly GCA_036521295.1 of Candidatus Cybelea sp. Lineage (GTDB taxonomy): Bacteria > Vulcanimicrobiota > Vulcanimicrobiia > Vulcanimicrobiales > Vulcanimicrobiaceae > Cybelea. The sequence continues at coordinate 6,002 of DATDIA010000028.1, forward strand.
GTCCGAGAGATCGTGACCGCCTTCAGTGTGCTTGTAGATGAAACCGGAGAGCGCCGAGCGCAACGTGTTGAGGCGCAGTTGGTCGCGAGCCCTCATTGCGTCCTTGAGATCGGAAGCGATTCGATCTTTGAGAGCTCCCACGAGATCCTAGGCGCGGCGCTTACGTGCCGCAGCGGACTTCTTTTTGCGGCGAACGCTCGGTTTTTCGTAATGCTCGTGCTTGCGAGCCTCTGCGAGAATACCCGCCTTCTGGGTGGCCTTCTTAAAGCGGCGCAATGCGCTCTCTATCGTTTCGCCCGGAGCGATGCGAACTTCCATCTAATGACGACCCCCCTTTCGGTGCTCTCCCGCGACTGCCTGAGGCACGAAAAATTAGGCCCCGTAGGGCCGCTCCAAAAGACTAACATAGGCCCGCCGAGAGCGTCAAACGTAGTTGTCTATGCTCGGCTAGCCGGGGGGCCACGTCATATGCCGGCCAGCAAGGACGTGCAGATGCACGTGATCGACCGTTTGACCGCCGTCGGGGCCCGTATTGACCACGAGACGAAAGCCTTTTGAGCCCCCAAGGTCTGTTCCGAGCTGCGCAGCGAGCTCGACTAAGCGCGCGCCGAGCGGGCCACCCTTTGACTTTGCCGCAGCAGCTTCCCAGAGCGTCGCATAGTGCTGCACGGGCATCACGAGCACATGCGTCGGTGCCTGCGGGTTGAGGTCTTCGATCGCGACAACGTCTTCGTCGCGATAGACCACCTTAGCCGGTATCTCTCCGGCACCGATCTTACAGAAAACGCAATCGGCCATCAGTGCGAGCGGATCGTGAAGTTCCAGGATCTTACGGTCGTATTGCCGGCTTCGTCGGAGACGCGCACCGTCACGTGGACGGGACCGTCGGGATAGCTATAGGATGGCAGATATTGGACGAACTGTCTGGTGCGGATGCATTCCGACGTGACGTCGCGCCCGTTAATCCAGAGCAGCGCACTCGACGGATTGACCGGCACCGCAGCCGACGCGAAGCTGGCGTAGATCGCCGGCCGACTGGCGTTGATCGTCGCGCCGGCGTCTGGCGCGAAATCGGCGATGCCGGGCCCGATGCTCGATGCCGAGACCGGCTGCGGCGCAGCTGCTTGGGCGCTGGCATTGCCGATCGAAAGCCTTCCAATCAAGGCCACGTCGTCGAAGTTTGCTCCGCGGGGTATCGTGTAGCTGCCGACGTAAACGCCGGGCGATCGCTGTTCCATCGTCTGCCCCACGACGTCCGACCCGATGTCAAAGGTAGCGGAGGCCCCGGCCGTTCCTCGCATCGTCACGTGAATCGTATCGCCCGGACGCAGCGCGTGGTTCGCATCGCTCTCGACCCCGGCGATCGCAACGCTCTCCGCTGCGCCCGCGCTCGTTACGGGGCGGCTAGCGAGTATCTCGCGCACTTCGTTCGTCTCGACATTGTATCGAACGGTGACTTCATCGTTGGGCCGGAGCTGGTCCAGTGACGCGGCATTGCCATTAAGAGAAATCTCGGTGGTCCGTCCGGGCGCAATGACCTGACCGTCATCGAGCACGAACTCGCTGGGGGCGATCGCGACGACGTGACCTTCGTGCGAACCGTATTCGTCAACGATTCGTACGACACGTCCGTCCTTGCGCATCTCGGCGCGGGCAAAGTCTCCGGGGCGCACGTCAGAGAGCTCTCCAGGCGAAGTCACATTTACATCAACGTCTTGGACGTCGATCGTTGCGTTGGTTGCGACGGGTATCGTCTTTACCCCACCGTTATATGCCAGAGTCAGGGTCGGCGGCTCGGAGAGCACGTCGACGGCGACGACCGTTCCGAACCGTTCGAAGCCGTTGCCAACTGCCGCAAAACCGTTGGAAGATCGCCCGACGAGCTGCGCGACGATCGTCACCGTTTTCGTGCGGCGCTCGTAGTTCGCTTGAGCACCGAGAACGTCGGTAAAGAAGCGCAACGAAACGTAGAGTACGTCCTGGATCTCCAACGGCGGGGCCTCAAGCATCAATTGACTCGCATCGATTTGGGCGATCCGGCTGCCGATCGTCAGAGTGACCGTCTTCGATCCGATTTGGGTCGAGATACGATTTCCGGTTCGCTCGAAGGGCAGCCCAAGCGCTTCGATGGTGCGGCGCACCGGCACAAAGAGCACATTTCTCTCAAAGCGCGGCGGGGGATTCAAGGAAAGCGCATCGCCGTTAATCACGATGGCAATCGGTCGAGCCGCGGGCTTGCCCTCCCGCGGTTGCGCCGCGACGATAAGAACCAACGCGAAGAGAGCCCCTTTCAATATTCCTCCAATACCTCTCGATACACTTCGGCGGTCGCCCGCGCGCAGCGATCCCACGTCAAGCTTTGCGCAGCCTCGCGGCCCTTCTCGATCGCCCGCAGGCGTAAGCCGCGGTTGCCGAGGAGCCGTTCGAGTACTATTCGCAACCCGGCGGCATCGTGCGGTCCGAATGTGATCGCGGCCGACGCTAGCGGCCGTGGCACTGCATTTTCGCACGCGACTACCGCGCAGCCTACCGACATCGCCTCGAGCATCGGCAATCCAAATCCCTCGCGTAGCGCAGGTTGCACCAACGCACTGGCCCCAGCATAGTACGCGGCGAGCCGTTCGGTCGTCACATCGCCGAGGGCGACAACCGCCCGGGCCGGCCCGCTCCGGCGCTGCAGCTCGCCGCCGAAATCATCCGGGCCCGTCAAATAGAGATCGACCTGCCAGGCATCGGGCAACGCGGCCCACGCGTCGAAGAGCGTCGCCAGATCCTTGTGCCGGCGATGGTTGCCGACGTAGAGGAGGTACGCGCGGGCGCCATCGTGCGGGATGATCGAACGCCGGAAGATCTCGCTAACGCCCAGCGGAATGACTCTGACCTTTTCCGGTTTGACCCCCAGGAACGTTGCAAGGTCCTCGACGGTGCGCTCGTCGTCGGTAATCACGCGTTTGGCGCGCGCACACGCGCGCCTCACGATGGTTGCGTAATATGGACCGACTTTCGCTTTGAAATGTTCGGGGAAGCGCAAGTGGATGAGGTCGTGGATCGTCATCACGAATCGCGCCGGCAAGAGCACCGGCACGTACTGCGAGAGAAAGTGCACCAGGTCCAGCTTGGCGCGCCGCATCGCGAGCGGAAGCCCTATCTGCTCGCCCCATCCGAAGTTGCCCCCTTCAGCAAACGGCACGTATGCATATTCCGGCGCGACGCGTGGGAGCCGCGCGACAAGCTCGCGCGCATACGTCTTCATCCCGACCGACAACTGACGCGTCAAACGCGCATCGAGGCCAATGCGCGCCGCACTCACGGCCAGAGAGCTTTTCGCGCCGCCACAACCGGATAGATTGCCGAACGGTAGGCGACGTACCAGCCCCGAGGCCCGTCCAACAATGCGCCCCGCGCGAAGAGCAGCCACGCCAACCGCGCAACGCTTGCGCCCAATGCTGCGAACAAGCCGAACAGCGAACCCTTCATGCTTTCCGCCTCGACCGTCGTATAGCGGTCATATTTTGCTCGGTACGACGCGACGTCTGGATAAGAGTAGTGCAACAACGTGCCGCGAAGGTCGCCGACGTTGCCGTCGCAATTCCATGCCTCGTGTAGCGGCGCCGCCTTTGCCGCGGCCGGATGCGGCACGAGGCTGGCGCGATCGGTGCGAAAGAGGCGCACCAAAGGCTCGTTACGCCACATTCGAATCGGTTTGCCGCAGAAATAGGTCGTCCGCTTGATGCGGTACCCGTCGGTAATCTCCGGAGCGTCGAGAATCGCCGCGCACAATACGTCGTCCAGCGCTTCGTCGGCATCGATCATGAGCGTCCACGGCGTCTCCACTTGGGAGAGCGCGAAGCGGCGGGCATCGACAAAATCCGACCATTCCCGCCCAACGACGCGCGCTCCGGCTCCACGCGCGAACTGCACCGTGTGATCGCGGGAGCCGGCATCGAGCACCAATATCTCAATTCCCCGCGGCAGGCTCGTAAGGGCGCGCGGCAGGTTGCGCTCTTCGTCGCGAGTCAGAATGACGGCGGTGATTAGGCCTGGGTCCAGGACGCCGCCTCGACAACGGCGGTGTGGCCGTCGATCCGAGCTTCGTGCGCGAGCGCCGCACCGATGAACTCGCGATAGAGGGGCGCCGGACGATTCGGCCGGGACTTGAACTCTGGATGCGCTTGAGTCGCAACAAACCACGGATGCATGTCAGCAGGAAGCTCGACCACCTCGACGAGTCGCATCTCGCCGATGGTGTGATGACCGGTAAACCGCATCCCATGCTCTTCGAAGATTGGGCGGTAGCGGTTGTTGAATTCGTAGCGATGGCGGTGACGCTCGCTGATCTCCAGCTCGCCGTACGCGCGTGCAGCGTGGCTGCCCTTTTCGAGCGAGCACGTATACGTTCCGAGCCGCATCGTTCCGCCGTATATTTCCAGATTCCGCTGATCGGGCATAAAATCGATCACCGGATCGGTGCTCGTTTCGTCGACCTCGCTGGTCATCGCTTCGGGTAACTCGCAGACGTTGCGCGCAAATTCGATGCATGCCAGCTGCATGCCGTAGCAAATTCCGAGGAACGGGATCTTGCGCTCCCGCACGTGCTGAATCGCCCGCAGCTTCCCCTTTACGCCGCGCGCGCCAAAACCGGGGGCGACCAAAACGCCGTGCGCGCCACGCAAGACTTCGACGCCTTCGTTTTCGATCAGCTCCGAGTCGATCCGTTTAATCTCGACGGCTGCGTGGTGAAACACGCCGGCATGCGCCAGTGCCTCGTTAATCGAGATATACGCATCCTTGAGCTCGACATATTTGCCAACCAGGGCAATGGTCACTCGGCTGCGCGGATGGAGCAGACGCTCGGCGATGGCAACCCAATCGTCGAGCATCGGCGCGGAGGCCGATAGGTTCAATTTGCGAACCGCGGCCCGTGCCAAGCCTTCGGCCTCGAGGTTTAAAGGTACCTCATAGATCGTGCGGGCGTCGCCGTTCTGAACGACGGCGCTCGGCGGAACGTCGCAAAAGAGCGCGATCTTCTCCTTCAACTCCAGCGGCATCGGGACGGCCGATTGCGTTCGGCAAACGATCGCATCGGGCGAAATACCGATTCCGCGCAGCTCGCGAACGGAGTGTTGCGTCGGTTTGGTTTTGAGCTCGTCGGCTGCGCCTAAATGCGGCACCAGCGTGAGATGAACGTACATTACGTTTTCGTCGCCCACGTCGTAGCGCATCTGGCGGATTGCTTCGAGAAACGGCAGCGATTCGATGTCGCCGACGGTTCCGCCGACTTCGACGATACAGACCTCCGCGCGGCTCGCCTCGGCGACACGCTTGATGTGCGCCTTAATCGCGTTGGTAATGTGCGGAATCACTTGCACCGTAGCGCCCAGGTATTGGCCTCGCCGCTCGTTGACGATCACCGAGTTGTAGATCTGCCCGGTGGTCACGTTGTTCGCGCGCTGGAGATTCTCGTCGATGAAACGCTCGTAGTGGCCAAGATCGAGATCCGTTTCGGCGCCGTCCTCGGTAACGAAGACCTCGCCGTGCTGGTATGGATTCATCGTTCCGGCGTCGACGTTGATGTAGGGGTCGAGTTTTTGGATCGAAACACTCAACCCGCGCGCTTTGAGCAGCCGTCCGAGAGAGGCGGCGGTGATGCCCTTGCCGAGCGAACTCACTACGCCTCCGGTGAAGAAGATATACTTCGCCATCTCGGGTCGTTCTAATTCGCCGGACTTGCTCGCTTACCTGTTCTTGTTGCATTCCTTCGGGGTTTACGTGCCACCGCCGCGGACGCTTGGCGAGCGCCTCGTGCGCTCGCCGGCGCTCGATTCTCCGGGCCCTCGCCCTCCTGGCTTCGCCCGGATTCACACGCCGCTGCGGCGGCACGTAAACCCCTCGGAACGCTCTGGGCCCTGACGTAGCGGAGCAGACCGGCATAATCTGCGACCAACGAGATGGTGAAGTGAGGGAGTGAAGAGCGTACCATTTGCGCGAGCGCACGGATCGTTGGGGGAGCGGCTTCGAGCAAGACGAGTGAGTCTTCATCAAGCAGCGGCGGCAGTTGCGGGAGGAGCTCGCGGTAGAGCCGCAAACCGTCGGGACCGCCGTCGAGCGCGCCGCGCGGTTCAAATGAAGCGGGGTCGGGGGGCTTGGGCAGATCGTCTGTTGGAATGTACGGCAAGTTTGCGACGATGACGTGGAATCGCTCGTCGCGGACGGGTTCTATCAGATTGCCATGGTGGAAGCGGCAGCGACCGGCCAGACCGAGACGCCGGGCGTTTTCTTTTGCGATGTCGATCGCTGCGTGCGACGAATCGGTGCCGTCGACATGCGCTTGCGTTTGTGCGGCAATGGCGCAGGCGATGGCGCCGCAGCCGGTGCCGACGTCGAGGACACGCATGGTTCCGCGAATGAAACCGATGGCATCGTCCACCAAGTGCTCGGTCTCAGGGCGCGGCACGAGCACGGCTTCGTTCACGATAAAGTGCCGATGGTAAAACTCCGCCTCACCAAGCAGATACGCAATCGGCACACCGGTGGCACGCTGCTTGCAGAGCTCCGCAAACGCTTGACTCTCTTGCGCGCTTGCCACGGCGTCACCATGGGCCGCGATCCACGCGCGCTCCCGCTCCAGCACACGAGCTAACAGCAACATCGCATCGGCCCGAGGCGATGGGCTGCGCTTCTTTAATGCGTCGATGCCGCCGGATAGCAGCATCTCGACCGCCTTCAAACCGCGGGTTCCCCAGCGAGCAGCCGGGCTCGTTCGTCGGCGATTAACTCCTCGCTGATTTGGGTCAAATTACCGTCCAGAATGGCCCGAATGTTTCCGAAACTGCGGTTGATTCGGTGATCGGTAATGCGATCTTGTGGAAAATTATAGGTTCGAATCTTCTCGGCGCGCTCGCCGCTGCCGACTTGCGACCGCCGCATCGAGCCGACCGCCTCTTCCTGCTCTCGGCGTTTGCGATCGTAGAGGATGGCGCGAAGCATCTGCATCGCCTTCTCTCGATTTTGCTGCTGCGATCGCTCCTGCTGCGAGTTGACGACGATGCCCGTCGGAACGTGCGTGATGCGTATGGCGGACTCCGTTTTGTTGACGTATTGGCCGCCGGCGCCCGAGGCTTTGTACGTGTCGATCTCTAGTTCCGCGGGCTTGATTTCTATTTCGTCGTCGTCCTCCACTTGGGGAAGCACGGCAACCGTTGCGGTACTCGTGTGGATGCGGCCCTGCGCCTCGGTTGTAGGAACGCGTTGGACGCGATGCACGCCTGACTCGTGCTTCAAGAAGCGGTACGGCTCGTTTCCCTTGACGGTAAAGACGATCTCCTTGTAGCCGCCGGCCTCGCTTGCGCTCTCGGATACGAGTTCCGTTTTCATCCCCTTCGCTTCGGCGAAGCGCATGTACATGCGCGCCAGATCGCCTGCGAAGATCGCCGCTTCGTCGCCGCCCGTACCGGCACGAATCTCGACGAAGACGTCGTTGGAGTCGTTTGGGTCGCGCGGCATCATCAAGCGTGATAACTCTTGCTCGAGCTCCGTTACTCGCTCGCGCAG
>DATDIA010000029.1:0-6374 GCA_036521295.1 Candidatus Cybelea sp.
CGATCGCACGCTCCAAGCCCTTCTGGTCGAGGGCGACGCCGACGATGTGTCCGATGTTGTTAATGTCGGCGCCATATAACACGTACAGGTTGCTGCTCGGTGGAACGAGCAGGTTGAGATCGGTCATCGAACCATTCTGCCATATGAAACCGCGGCAACTGCTAGCGTTGCACGATTCGCCGACGACCTGAGCCTTGTCGTTGATCCCATAGGCGTAGCTGTTGGTGTCGCCGGATAACGTGCCAAGATCGCTCATCGTGCGGTTCTGCCAGAGGAAAGCATGAGTCGCCGTGTCTCCGGACACGTCCGAGTAGCCGACGATCTGGCCGGGGTTATTGATGTCCAGTGCCTCGTTATAATGGCTGCCGCCGAGACTGCCGAGGTTGATGGCAGATCCGGTTTGCCATAGGACCGCGTGAAGCTCAACGATGCATGCTCCCGACCACCCGACGGCCGCTCCACTCCGGTTCATTGCGAAGGCATTGCTAAAAGTATCACCGGATAACGGCGCTAGTGTGATGATCTTGCCGTTCGGCTTCCAAATCACGCCGCGGGAGTCGAGGACAAACGGTGGGGGGCAACTCGAGTCTTTAATGCTGGTCTCGGCCTCACCAAGGATCTCGCCGCGGTTGTTCACGTCGTTGGCCGCAGAGTTGTTTCCACCTAGGGTCGGAAGCGATGTCATCTTACCGTTTTGCCAGCTAAACCCTAGGCAGGTATTTGACGTGCCGAAACCACAATAGTTTTCGGCGTACGGGTCGGTTCGTGAGACTTCGGAGAATCCCACGAACTGGCCCCGGGTGCCGTGATTATAAAAGTTAATCTCGCTGTTCGGGCCACCCAGCGTGCCGAGGTCGGTTGGCTGGTAGGCTTTCCAGAGCGCGGCGTGCTCGACTTTATCTCCTTTTAGGAGCGAGGTACCAGTGATCTGGCTACGGCTGTTGATCGCGGAGGCGAAGTTTGCCTTACCGCCGAGCGTGGCGAGCGATAGCATAGAATAGGTGGTGGCGTTTGCGCGTGATCCTGCGCTCGACTCCGATTGCTCAACGCGCTGGGCCGGGAGCGCGCCAGCCCCAGTTTCCGGCACGCTCGAGAGCGGTGCGGCACCGTTGCCCCCGCCGCAACCGCTGAGTAAAGCCGCCGACACGAGTGCCGGGAGAAGAAAGTTTTGAGCGCCGAACGCTCGACTCGGGTTAAATGATTGATGCATGATAGATTCCTTTACTGGTTGATTTCGCACGCGAGAGCGCGTTAGAGCACCGTGACTCCCTTTTCTCGCACGCGCTCACGACATTGGTTGCCAGCGTCACCCCGCTCGTGAAGCCGGTCAAGACAAACTTTGACGCCTTACGGCGACTCCCGTAACACACAACCACCCACACAACTTGCCGCTCGGGTGGGTGAGGGCGCCGCAGAGCGGTGCGCGAATGATGTCAACGTGATGGAGGACCGGGGGCGAGCACCTGGCTCGCCGGACTTCGGGGCGTTCCTTAGGCACTACCGACTAGCTGCGGGACTCTCGCAAGAGGCGCTCGCGGAGCGTGCCCGGATGAGCACCAACGGAATCAGTTCGCTCGAGCGCGGTTATCGACGCACGCCCCAGCGCGAAACGCTCGCGCTCTTAGTCGGCGCGCTGGCGCTCAACGACGCGCAACGCGAGGAGTTCGAGGCGGCCGCTGCGCGTTCAGCGTTGCTCGGCCGACGGGCCTCGGTGACGGTCGGGCCCTGGGCCGACGGCGCCACGGCCGCCCTGCCTCTTGCGCTGACCAGCTTCGTTGGGCGAGAGGCTGAGCTCGACGAGATCGCAGCGCTCGTGCGCGAGCGTCGGATGGTCACGCTTACGGGAGCCGGCGGCGTCGGCAAGACCCAGACCGCGTTGCGCGCTGCGACCGCGCTAAGCGACGCCACCAATGGTGCGGTCTGCTTCGTCGGGCTCGCATCACTGGCTAATCCTTCGCTAGTGGTTGCTGCGATCGCGTCGACGTTGGGCGTGCAAGAAGTACCCGATCGCCCACTGCTCGACACGCTGCGAGCCTACCTCAAGAACAAGGTATTGCTGCTGATTCTTGACAACTGCGAACACGTCGTTACGGAAGCCGCAACCGTCGCGCAGGCGCTTTTGGCTGGCTGTCCTCACGTTCGGATTCTCGCCACGAGCCGCGAAGCGCTCCGGGCCGCCGGCGAGTACGTCTATCGTCTACGGTCGTTACCCGTGCCATCGGCCGAGGCCAGTCGTACGCTGAGCGCAGCCGACGCCGCCGCTTATGGAGCTGTAGTTCTCTTCGCCGATCGCGCGCAAGCCGCCGACGCCCACTTCGCGATCACCGCGGAGAACGCGCCGATTGTCGCCGATCTCTCTCGGCGACTGGACGGCATTCCGCTGGCGATTGAGCTCGCGGCTGCTCGCGTCAATGTGTTATCGGTCAAAGCACTCGCGGAGAAGCTCGACGATCGCTTTCGGATTCTCACCCGTGCGGATCGGACGGCCCTGCCCCGGCACCAGACGATGGGCGCGGCAATCGACTGGAGTTATGATTTACTCTCCGCGCGAGAACAGCGCGTGTTCGAGCGACTTTCGGTCTTCGCCGGCGGCTGCGCACTCGCGACTGCGGCCGACGTGTGCGCCGGTGACGTCGTTTTGGAGAGCGGCGTGCTCGACTTGGTGTTCTCACTAGTCGATAAGTCGCTCGTTGTGACCGATCTCCGCGCGAGTGAACCCCGCTATTACCTCTTGGAATCGTTTCGGCAATATGCGCGGCAGAAGCTCAACGCGCGGGGCGAGCAGGAGCTCGTGGGCCGCCGTCACGCACTCGCATTCCTTCTGCTCGCCGAAGAGCTCGATGCCGCATGGGATACCTCTCCCGACCTGGCCTGGGGCGAAGTAACCCGATTGGAGCTCGACAATTTGCGCGCCGCTGTCGAGTGGGCGCTCGCGTGTCGCAATGATATCGCGGCGGGTCAACGCCTCGCCGTGGTGGCCGCAATGTGGGAATCTGTTGCTCACCTAGAGCGGCGCCGCTGGATCAGCTTGGCGCGCTCCCTAGTCGACGAAAGTACGCCGGGCACCGTAGTTGCCGGGCTCAGCTTAGCCGACTCCACGATTGCCAACCATTTGGACGAGTTCGAATTCGGACTGGCCAGCGGGTGCGACGCGCTGACCCGGTACACCGCCCTCGGCGATGAAATCGGAATAGTCCGCTCGCAGGAAAACGTGGGCTGGGCGCTTTGCGCATTGCGGCGTATTTCCGAGGCCACGCCGGTCTTGCGCGAAAACCTCTTCCGGGCGCGCCGCTTAGGCCTCGAAAAACGAACGGCCGTGGCGCTGCGCGATAATGCTGCGGTATGCTGTGATAGCGGCGATTTTGCCACCGCTCGACGGCAACTCGGTGAAGCGCTCGAAATTTATAAACGCATTGGCGCTGCCAGGCTCGAGGCGTTAGCCTTAGGACACCTGGGCGAATGTGAACTTTGCGCCGGCAACGTTCAGCTTGCCGTTCGGTATTTTTCCGAGGCGCTTCCGATCCTTCGTGACTTTAACGATGTGCGAGGTTTTGCTGGGTGCCTCAGCATAGCGTCGCTTTCTGTTGCATCCGAAGGTGATCACGATCGAGCCGAGGCTTATGCGCGCGAAGCGCTCGCCATTTCCACCGATCATCACCTCGCGGCAATCGCAGCGTGTTCGATTCAGCGTCTTGCGGCAACTGCGTTGCTTCGCAAAGGGGGCCGACTCGAAGATCCCGAGTTGTGTAGTCGGGTCGCGCGACTTCTCGGCTTCGTCGATGCTCGTCTCATCGCGATCGGTACCCGTCGAAACTATCTCGAGGTACGGGAGTGCGATCGAGCCATCAACGAGTTGCGCGACGCGATAGGTGCCGACGAGGTCGCGAGGCTCAGGGCCGAGGGCACAACGATGACCGAAGAACAGGCCGTCGCGCTAGCGCTCGCATTGCAGCCAGAAGGCCATCAAGGAATCACGTCCCAGTCCTCGCTGTTCGAAAATTCGAAGAGCATGTTTGGACTCCATTCGCGCACGGTTGGATTCGTGGCCGAAAAGGTGCCGGAATAGACGAGCGGTACAAAGAGGACGGCATCCGTTACCATGCGTTGCATGGAGTTGAAGAGCGCTTTCCGTGAACTTCGATTCAAGCGGCGCGATTGTTCCAGGAAGAGCCGGTCGTAGCGCCGATCGCACCAGCGCTGGAAGTTGGGACCGCTGGGAGCGCGGCGATCGCAGGTGTATATCTCGCTCTGCTCGGGATCGGTGCCGCCCATGAAGCCGCCCCACATGAGGTTGAAGCGGCCGCCGTAAGAAACTCCGTCGGGAACAGCGTTAAATACGGTCGCAGGATATCTGCGCAGCACGACCCGCACACCGATTTTTGCCAGGTCCGCTTGCACGAGTGCCGACCCCGCGCCATTCCCCGCCGTGGGGTACGCAAGTTCAACGATTAACTCTTGACCGTCTTTGACGCGGCGGTCACCCTGCAGCTTCCAGCCGGCCGTATCCAATTCGCGAGCCGCGCGGTCGGGATCGAAGGCAATCGGTTGGATTGCGGAATCGTGGGCCCACAGTACCGCCGGAAGCTCCGTTGTGGCAAGCGGCCAGTTACCGTTGTAGATTTTCGCGGCGAGCGCCGGCCTATCGATCGCTTCGAGCAACGCGCGCCTGACGCGAATGTCGTCGGTGGGCGGACGTTGCGTGTTGAAGGCAAGATACTCGATGGAGTTCTGCTCCGTTCGCACGAGTCGCAATCCCGGTAACGAACGAACTTGAGCCGTTTGGACGTCGTCGACGACATCCATGACGTCTATAGCGTGCGTACGCAGCAGCAAGAGTTCGGTATTTCGGTCCGGCACCATCTTTAGAATCAAACGTCGGAGGTGTGGTTTGCGCCGGCTGTATGGATTACGTGTCAGGACGATCTCATTGCCGCGCCACCACTGCGCGACGCGAAACGGTCCGCTTCCGAAGGGATGCTCGTTCCATGGGGCGTGCGACAGATTGGTGCTCGAAAAGGCGTGCGCCGGCAAAATGCCATAGATGAAGTCGCTTTGCGCAAACAACGCCGCGACAGCTGCACCCCACGGTCGTCGCAAGTGCAAAACGACGGTGAACCTGTCAGGTGCGTCGAGGCGTTCGATAATGCGATAGGGTTGCACTTCGCTGACTGCGTTGGCTGGATCCATAATCGCGTGGTATGTGAACGCAACGTCCTGCGAAGTTAGCTGCACACCGTCGGCAAAGCGCTCGTCGTTGCGCAGGCGGTAGGTGATGGTGCGCCCGTCGCGGGAAATGTCACCGTTTTCGAGGGTGGGAACGCGGCTGGCGATGACGGGGACGAGTGCGTTTGATGAGCTCAGCCCAACAAGCGGCTCGGCGTAGAGTTGTGTTAGATCAATGTCCGGCTGATCATATTCGAAGAGCGGATTGAGTGAGGGCGGCTCGCCGATCCGGGCGATCGTCATTTCGTGCAGCGTCCCCCAGCGCGCGTTTCCGCTGCTATGCGTACAAGCTGACGGCGCCACTAGTATGACCAGAGCGCCGACGACGAGGGCACGTCTCGAGTGCACAGCCAGCCTTTTCATGTCTTTAGTTTCGTGCTCGAAACGCGCACCGCCTTGCCCCGCATGAACTGAGCAACGAGCACCATCGCCGCGGGCCTCGGATGTCGTGTTTATGACGTCGGTGAGCGAGCTGCTCGGAGCGAACGTCTTTATCAATTACGGCCCATGTTCCGATGTCCCCGGAGGTCTTCGCATACCGGCCGGTGCCGTTGGTTACCGTAAATTTCCCGCTCCCGTTCGAATATCCATTACGGGACGGCGCTGACGTTTAGCGATATTTTCCGCGCAGCGTTGAACTGCCCTGGTACGTGAACCCGGACTTGCTATCTCTGGGTGTCGCAGCTTTGGATTGGAGCTGAAGGGCTCTCGCAGCAGGTAGGCGGCTGTGAGACAGCGGAGACTCGAATACTCACTACACCGTTCACCACACAGAATCGGACAAAAGCGGCCTGCGATTTCTGGCCTTCGTCGCCTTCTGCGCGAAACGCTCCGTACCAGCAAGGATATTTCGAGCTTAGACGGTAGTGGCGGGGACGTTAGGAGACCCTCCTACACGCTCCCGCCAAGTCAAAACGCCCCCTCCACTTAGTAATTGTCGCCTTATGTTACGCGGGTTTTCGGCGTGCCCGGCCTTTCACTACACCGTTCGCTACACAGAATTGGTCAGGCTTAGGTGCTGCGGACGTCACCCAAAAAAGCGTGTCCAATTGAAGACAGAGTAGGCGCGGCTGCAAGATCATCGCGCCACTTGCCACGCTCGAACGTTGAAGGCCGGTGTTTGCTACGCCTCGTCGGCGTAAAGGACCGAG
>DATDIA010000030.1:0-3466 GCA_036521295.1 Candidatus Cybelea sp.
GCACCCGCGGCAGCGTACGCAGATATGTACCTCGATGCCAGCGGGCAGCCTGACTCCAACCGGAGCACGATCGGGCCGTTGTCGGCCGGCGTTCCGGGAACCGTAGCGGGCTTGGAATACGCTCGCGAGCGCTTCGGTACGCTTTCCCGTGCTGCGCTGATCGCGCCGGCGATCGGGTACGCGCAGGGCTTCAGGATCGACGCCGCCGATGCGCACCTGTTTGCAGACGAGCGCGATTGGCTCGCGCAATTTCCGTCGACGAAGGCGGTCTTTTTTCGCGATGGTAGGCCGTTGCGCGAAGGCCAGCTCTTGCGCCAGCCGGATCTCGAGCGGACCTTGCGCGCGATCTCGGAACGCGGCGTCGACGGGTTCTACCAGGGCCCGGTAGCGCGTGCGCTCGTAGCTTCGGCCAAAGGCGCGGGCGGAATTATCACGCTCGCCGATTTGGCGCACTACCGCGCCGTCGAGCGCGCGCCGCTGACGTGCGCGCGCGATGCCGATACGATCGTAACCTCGCCGCCCCCGAGCTCAGGCGGCGTCGCCATCTGCGAAATCCTCGGCATCGTCGGCCCCGTGGACGGCGGTACGTTGCGCGACGCGGCAAACGCGCATCTGGAGATCGAGGCCGAGCGGCGTGCTTTTGCCGATCGGAATACTGCCTTAGGCGATCCGGATTTCGTGCACGCGCCCGTCGCCCAGTTGCTGAATCCGGCCTATCTTGCGCGGGAACGTGCGTCGATTGCGCCGGCGGCCGCGACGTCTTCGTCGGAAATATTAGGATTCGGCGGTCATGAGGGACACAACACCACAAACTTCAGCGTCGTCGACGCTGCCGGCAACGCGGTCGACGTCACCTACACGCTGAATAATGGTTTCGGTAGTGGTTTCGTTGCCGCGGGGACCGGCGTGTTGCTCAACGACGAGATGGACGATTTTACGAGCAAGCCCGGCTCGCCGAACATGTTTGGACTCGTGCAGGGGGCGGCCAATGCGATCGCGCCGGGAAAGCGTCCGCTCTCATCGATGTCGCCGACGATCGTGCTCGATGCACGCGGGAACCCGGTACTCATTGTCGGCGCAGAAGGTGGACCGCGCATTATTACCGCAGTGCTCGATATCGTGCGTGACGTCATCGATTTTCACAAGAGCGTCTTCGCGGCAGTCGCAGAACCGCGGGTCCACATGCAGTGGCTTCCGGATCTTGTCTATGCCGAGCCCGGTGCCTTCGCACCCGGCGTTCTAACAAAGCTGCGAGCGATGGGGTATCGCTTCAAGTTCGAGGGCGCCGGCTCTGGAGCCAACGCGGTCGCGGTGGCTCCAGACGGGACGAAGACGGCCGCTCACGATCCGCGCACACCGACTGGTTCTGCAGTCGCTCACTGACGTTCGCGTTAGCGGCGATACCCCTCGATCATGCCGAAAAGCTTTGCGCTGAAGTTGGCGATGATTTCTACGAGCTTCGGACTCGCGTCACCGTAAACTTCGAAGCCTTCGAGCGTTGCCGATTCGAGCAGCTTCGGAACGAGATCGGTAACGACCGGGCCTGTGAGGTGCGACGCGGCGGTATCGCTGTCGGCGTACCCTTCGAGCAATCGGCACTCCGCGCTATCCTTAGCGACGTAAAACTCGTACGCCAGCGCCCCCGGCTCTTGTTTGGTTTTGGCGACCATCTCGCGCGCAGTTGACTCGAACGCCGATCGGCGCCCATCCATAATCCGGAATGAAACGGTCAAGAAGATCGGTTTGTTCATGCGCGGGGCGATTCGAGACTGCCTAGCTCTCGGCCTCGGTCAAGCTTGCTTGACGCGGCTACGTTAGGTTACATCGGCGGCGGCGCGATAGTTCCGTCAGACCAACGAGCGACGGGAACCATGAAGATCGTTTCTGGCTCCGGCACGACGCGGCGCGACGTGTTGAGTACGACAGGTGATGCCGGCAAGTTCGCGCCCCAGCTTGCCCCGCCTTTCGCGCTGTCTGCTTTAGGAGCGTAAAACATCAGGTGCGACAACCACGCCCCGACGCCATCGCCCAGATCGCCGTGCTTCGACATCATATACGACATGGAGCCCGGTTCCGGTGCCGGCAGCCGGTTATCGGCAACCGCGGCCTTGGAGCGATCGAGCATTTGTGATTTGCTCAGCCCCGACAGCGCCATTTGCGTCCGTTGGAGCGTGTAGAGCAGAACGGTGCGCGTCGCCGCCGGGTTGTAGCAAATCGGCCCGCGCATGTTCCAATTCCAGAACTGGGGGGAGTCAAACGGCGACATCCACGATCGTTCCACGAGACAGGTAAAGCCGTTCGTGCCCTTTTCTGTGGTTTCGTAGCCGTGAGGGCCGAGCACGAGGAAGGTCGCGTGGTTCGATATCGCCGGGGGCGCCGCACTTCGTGCAAGGTCGATTTCTGCTTGACGATCGGCCATGAGGTACTGGCTGAGCGGAGCCATTCGTTCGTAAGAGGCATTCGCCGCCCAGCCGGGGGCGGGGCAAGCCACGGACACTGCCAGCGCCAGCATCATTGCAAAAAGGACGTGGCGCGAAATCGAATCCATCAGAACATACCTCCTGCTAAGCGATACTTGCTTCTAACAAGTGAAAGCTAGCGCTTGTGACAGGGGGCGCCCCCGAACGACTCGCGGGCCGATGAGTCGACGCTTTGGTTATAGAAATTCCTCAAAAGCTTGGCACTTGAGAAGCTTTGGATGGGCGTCGCCGTCGCGACGTTAATGACGACGATCGTCGAGAATGGAGCTCCGATCTCGGTCGATGAATGCACGGCCGCGCTCCAGAACGACTCCCTTGTAGAAGGAATCGATTTTACCAACGTCAGCCAACGCACCGCGACTGAAGTTCGCTTTGCCTTCGAAATCGTCGACACCACTGGACGCACCGCGCAGATCGTCTCCGGCGATGCAGTGGGCACCTTTGCGCCGGCGCAGTCTGAGCATCGCGACGTGCAGCAAAGAGTTGACACGCTGCCAAGCGGGGCCAAAATCCTTTGCATCGTACGAATGGTTCGCTTCGGCGACGGTAGCGTTTGGCACGAAGGCGATGGACCGCCGGGAAGCGCCCCCGTCTTCACACCGCTGCCCGGCCCAACTCCGACAACGCAATGGCAATGGCCGTACGATGAGCCAACTCCCTATTTCGGACGCAAACACTCCTAGCACGAAACGCGCGTCCATGGCGACGCCGCTGAATTCAATGTCGTTTTCGTCGTGCCGGGAGATAGCAGGTGCAATTGTGCCGCATCAGAGACACTTGAAGACTAGCTCAGCAGGTCGCTAGGCACTAAAGCAAGAAAGCGCTAGGCCATTAGCGTCTCTTGGAGGGCTCTATTTCCATGCTCGAAATTCTATCGCGCCGCGCGCTGATCGCATGCGCGGCTCTGGCTTTCGCAGCGGGGTGCTCCAGCACTTCCGCATCCTCCGCGCCGGTCCAGTCGTCAGCCCTTATCCCATCCTCACATC
>DATDIA010000031.1:0-2895 GCA_036521295.1 Candidatus Cybelea sp.
CATCGCGCTGCCAGCCGGCACAAACATCACCGTCGGAGGAACCGCCGTAACGGCGCAAGGCGAGCAGCTCGTCGATTTCAAGCTAAACTCCGCGGACATCTGCACCGCCGGCGAAGCCATCTACGGCCCCACGCCGTCACCAAACCCGTCCTAGCTCCCCTCTGTTAGCGAACGTCCCAGGTTTCGGCGCCGACCGGATACATCAGCATGTTCCGGCGGAAACCGCTGACGCGGTCGCTGATCGCGTCGACTTCCGATTCAAAGGCGATCGGCACGACCGGCACGTCGCTGCGAACGATGCGCTGCATTTCGATGAAGTCGCGGCGACGGCGTAGCGGATCGGAGGTGACGGCTTGATCCTCGAAGAGCGCGTCGAAGCGTCGATTGCAGTAGTTCATCGAGTTATTGCCGTTTGGACCACGCTGACTACACGCGAAGATCACTGATTGCTCAGGATCGGCGGCCCCGATCCACTGCGCCGCCGCGAGCGTAAAGTTTCCGGTTCTCAACGGGCCACCGGGTGCGTTGAAGAGCGCCTCCGCATAGGGCTTGAGCGCGGTCTCGATTCCGGAGCGTCGCAACTCTTCCTGCTCGATCACTTGCATCGACGTTCCCCGCTCGGGCGCAAGCGCGATCGTCAGCGCCAGCGCGCCGCCGTCCTTGAACCAGCGGGCGCGGTTCTCACGCCATTGGGCGGCGGTAAGCTCGCGAGTGACGCCCTGCGGATTGCCGTCGATTGTCTGGGGCGCCGGATCGTGCCAGGCAAAGACCGGAGGAAGAAACGAATCGGCCGGCGCGAGGGCGCCGAAACTGCCGCGCACGATGTTACGCCGATTCAGCGCTGCGCCAATTGCACGGCGAACGCGCAGGTCGCCGGTGGGCGGAGCGGTTGTTTGGATGAGCAAGAAGTACGCCCCGTTGATCGGCGTGATGACGACGTGCGTGCGAGGCGTGCGCCGCGCGTCGGGAATTTGAGCGGAGCTGACTTCGGCGACGTCCACGTCCCCCGCGCGCAATGCCAAGAGCGAAGACTCTGCCGTGGGGATCAACGTTAAGACGACGCGGCGCAGTCGCGGACGCGGTCGAAAGTACGGATTGGGCTCGAGCACGATTCGGCTTGCGCGCTCCCACGCGACTACTCTAAAGGGTCCCGTTCCGAAGGGGCGCTGGTTCCACGCAGCCTTGGTGACTTCGGTTGACGGGAACGCATGGGTGGGCAGAATGCCGAATGCGAAATCGGCTTGCGCGAAGAGCTCCGCAACCGCGGCATTCCACCGTTGTCTCAATCGCACGAGCACGGTAAAAGGGCCCGGGGTCTCCAGCGATGTGACGCGCCGGTATGCATCCTGCGACTCGACCGGGTTGCGCGCATCGAGGATTGCGCGAAACGTGAAGGCAACGTCCGCCGACGTCAGCTCGCTTCCGTCGGCAAATCGAACCCCGCGGCGCAAGTGATAAATGATTGACTTGCCATCGCGCGAAATATCGCCGTTCGCTTGTGAGGGAACGCGCGTCACGAGCACGGGAACGAGCTGGTTGTCGGCGGAAAGGCCGACCAGCGTCTGCGTTACGAGCAGATCGTAGCCGATCGTATCCTGGTCGTGGGCCAAAAGCGGGTTCAGCGACGCCGGATCCACGTTGTCGGCGATCCGCAGCACGTGCGGCTCTCCCGGCCCGCTTCCCGTGCGCGCGCAGGCCGCCAGCACCAGCGCCAAGGCCAGCGCGACGGCGTTATGCCGATGGGATGAAGTGAACGTTGACGTTGCGCCGTTGCGCTAAACGCGCGAGAGCGCGGTTGGCGGTCGCGAGTGCAGCCCCTTCGCGCTCGGCCAGCGCAAGATAGAGGCAGTCCGGCAGCTTACATTCAGTCGTCAAAGCGAGTGCTAATGCGGTGAGAACGAGCGTTTCATCCTCTGCAAATGTGAGGCTTCCGTTTTTGGCGCTCTGTAGGAGCATCTCGAGCGCTTGAATCGCGAACTCTGCACGTAGCTTGCCCGCAACCACGTTGCGCCGAAGAGCAGCAGCAACTTCGGTTGTTAGCAGCCGGGGCGCCAACCACCCAATCGGCCGCGTAAGGAGCTCAGCCGCCTGTTCGCTTCCAGCCTCACCCACGAACCAACGCACGGCGACCGACGCATCGAGTACCGCAAGCTCGACGTCAGCCCTAGGCATCTCGGTCTTCTCGGATGGTCGCGGCGCTATCGAGCCAACCCTCGGGCAAATCACCGATGGCGGCTCTCAGCGCCGCCGCGCGCCGTGCAAAGGCTTCGCCCCGTCGTGTGACCGAGAGCGACAGCGCTCGACGCGCTTCTTCTTCTATTGAAGTTCCTTGCTGTCGGGCGCGCGCCCGCAATGCCGCCGCGACGCGGTCGTCGAGGTTGCGAACCTTGAGATCAGCCATAGCGTCATGATACTCCTGACCCCACATGGGGTCAAGTGTCGATACTCACGGCCAAAGAGCGGACACATCTCGTCGGTTCCATTCGAGAGGCGTGAGGTTCGGATTCCAACCAGCCGAACAATGCAAGTAGAATAAGGACAATTTCCCCCGGCGCCAACGGGAATCGAACCCGCGAATCGGAGTCCCGGCCGCTCCCGTCGAGTACCGGATAGTCCTTTCTTGTACGGGCTTTAGCGTTTTCGAGTCCCGCCTTATCGCCGCTAATCCCCACGAGTTTTAAGTAATCCGTTAGATCACTGTTAGAGGAGCAAGCGCTGGCTTTACCGATTGCGCGAGGAATCGCTGGCTCTCGCGGCACGTCGCCGGCGGATTCACCTTAGCTTGCCGATTTAGACCGGATATGGTATAATGCATCAGTGGGTCGTGAACCGAGGGAACCGCTTGCGGATAGGCCTTTGGAGTTCGTCGGCTCGTCAAAAGACGACCTCTCTTCA
>DATDIA010000032.1:0-3435 GCA_036521295.1 Candidatus Cybelea sp.
CACGTGTTACTCACCCGTCTGCCACTGGGTATTGCTACCCCGTTCGACTTGCATGTGTTAGGCACGCCGCCAGCGTTAGTCCTGAGCCAGGATCAAACTCTCCATAATAAAACTATGGAGCCTTTGACGATGGCCCTCAAACTCTATGATTGATAAGAAATCTCGCGACCAGAAAAACGATGCCGAACGGCATCCTCTTGTCGAGGTCGGAGACCCACAGACTTATGCGCTTGCTGCACTGTTCAGTTTTCAAGGAGCGAACGAAAGCCCGCAACGACCCTTACGCGAAGTCCACCGACCGCGCCGGGCGCCGAACGCCTTTCAACGCAACGGGCTTGCCCGAGCGACTCCGCCGCTCAGGGCACGACCGCTATCATATCGCCGCCCTTTGGGGCTGTCAAGGAAGATTCGGAGAACGGCGTCATGCTATTCGACCACGTCGATCTGAGGGTCGGCGATTTCGCCAGAGTCCGCAACCTCTATGACGCGTTGCTGCCGGCTATGGGTTTCAGCCGCCTCGATGAAGATGCCGACTCCATCTGCTACTACCGGCCTGGCGGGAGCCGCTCGGACCCTTTTTGGGGACTCGTCCTGGATCCGCGTCACCGCCCCAACGGCACCCGCCTCGCGTTGCGCGCGACGAGTCGCGCCGAAGTCGACCGTCTAGCGGAATTGGCTCGTGTGGCTGGGGCGACGGCCTTCGAGCCGCCCCATGTTTGCGAGGAGTACACTCCCTTCTACTACGCCTGTTTTTTCGAAGATGCCGAGGGAAACAAGCTCGAGATCTGCTACCGCGCGGCGCCGGAAACCGACTAGAGCTTTCGGGAAATCGATTTCGCTTGCATGAAGAGCAGCAGGTAGTCGCGGCCCCCCGCTTTACTGTCGGTGCCGGACATGTTGAAGCCCCCGAAAGGGTGGACGCCGACCATTGCGCCGGTGCTCTTGCGATTGAAGTAGAGATTGCCGACGAAGAACTCGTCGCGCGCGCGCTCGATCTTCTTTTCGTCGGAGGTGTAGAGCGAGCCGGTTAGGCCGAACTCCGTGTTGTTGGCGATTGCCAGGGCATCGTCGAAATCTCTTGCTTTGATCACAGCGAGCACCGGTCCGAAGATCTCCTCTTGCGCAATGGTTGCGTTCGGCTCGACGTCGGCGATGACTGTCGGCTCTACGAAATACCCTCGATCGCCCACGCGCTTGCCTCCAGTCACCAAACGACCCTCGGCTTCACCGCGCTCGATGTATCGCATAATCGACGTGAGCGCTCCTTCGTTGATCACCGGACCCATATAGTTAACCGGGTCGCGCGGGTCGCCGACCGTGATAGCGCCCACGCGGCGTTGCAGTTTATCGACGAACTCGTCGTAGACTTTTTCTTCGACGATCGCGCGCGAGCACGCGGAGCATTTCTGTCCTTGGAAGCCAAACGCCGAAACCGCGACCCCTTCGACGGCTGCGTCGATATCCGCGTCGGAGGCGATAACGATCGAGTCCTTCCCGCCCATCTCGGCGACGACGCGTTTGATCCATTTTTGCCCGGGCTGCGGCGTGGCCGCCAACTCGTTGATGCGCAGGCCCACTTCTTTGGAACCGGTGAACGAAACGAAGCGGATCTCCGGATGCGTAACGATCGCATCGCCGATCTCGCTGCCTGAGCCGGGAATAAAGTTCACAACGCCCGGCGGTACTCCGACCTCGTGCAGAAGGTCGACGAACCAAGCGGCAATGACCGCAGCATCGCTCGACGGTTTGAGCACGATCGTGTTACCACAAACGATTGCCGCCGAAGCCATGCCGATCATGATGGCGCCGGCGAAATTCCACGGCGGGATTACCGCCCCCACGCCAAGAGGAATATATACCAGCTCGTTTCTTTCGCCCTCGAGCGGCACGACGGGCTGCGGCTGGGCGTAACGAAGTGCCTCGCGCGCGTAGAACTCGACGAAGTCGATTGCCTCACTGATGTCGCCGTCGGCCTCGGCCCAGCTCTTGCCAACTTCGTAAACCAAGAGCGCATCGTAATTAAGGCGCCTGGCCCGCAGCAGCTCGGCCACCTTAAAAAGGTAGGCGGCGCGCTCCGGCAGCGTGCGATGGCGCCATGATTCGAACGCGCGAGCCGCCGCTTCGATCGCTGCTACCGCCTGCTCCTTCGATGCGGCGCTGGTGGTGCCGACCACTTCTTGGGGATTGGCCGGATTGAGCGACCGGATCTTCTTCTCGGTTTCGATTTTGCGCCCGTCGATCACGAGCGGATAATGCTTTCCGAGGTACGGTTTTATCGCGTCGAGCGCCGCTATCATTGCGGCGGCGTCCGCCGGATCGCTGAAGTCTTTCACCCGTTCGTTTCGAAAGGGCGCGACTTCGAGCGTGGGCTTTGTGGCTGTCGTCGTCGTCATACTATTATAGTACCAGGCGAAATTGCGTGGGCCTTGTGCGTGGACCGCGGGGGCTCGCTTGCTGTGGAGCGAAACCGTATCTCATGACGCAGTTGCGAGCCGTGGCCATTGCTGCTTTTTTCCTTGGTGTTGGTATGGCAGGCGAACCACTGATGCCGCTGCGCGCTCTGCTGGCCGGGGGTCTCCTGCTCCTGGTGGTCACGCCTCTTGAGGAACGATCGTCCCCTCTGCTGATTTTCTTGGTGGCAACCGTTGGTGTGCTGTTGACCTGTTATCTCCAGCGCAGCGATATTTACGATCCCGAACGAACGGCAGTTTTGGCCCTCGGCTTGGGCGCGTTGGCGGCTTCTTCTTTCGGAAGGCGCACCGCCCCGGCTGCGACTGCCGTGCTTGGTACGCTCATCGGAGTGGGACTCTTCGTCCTATCGCCGGAGTAGGTTGGTGTTAAGAGGAGACTCCGATTGGGTTACGCGCGCCGCCGCGCAGCGCCGCAATCAACGAGCGTGGATCATCGGCCTTCATCAGCGCCTCGCCGATGAGAAAGCCGTGCGCGCCCGAGGCGCGTAGGCGCGCAACGTCCGACGCTTCGCGCATTCCGCTCTCGCTGATTGCAAAGACACCCGCGGGGACCTTTGGAAGCAGATGCTCGCTAACCGCAAGATCGGTTTCGAGCGTTCTCAAATTGCGATTGTTGATCCCGACAAGCCGCGCCCCTGCCTCAGTTGCGCGTCGTAGTTCGCTTTCATCGTGCACCTCCGCCAGGACGTCGAGCGCGTACGCTGCAGCTTCGTCCATCGCTTCGCGAAGCGCCGAGTCGTCCATCCCCCCGACGATGAGGAGCACGCAGTCCGCGCCGTACGCGGCAGACTGCGCGACCTGGTAGCGAGTCCACATAAAATCTTTACGAAGCAGCGGACGAGACGTAACAGCGCGCACGTCGTCGAGATAGGAAAGCTCGCCGAGGAAGTGATCGCGCTCCGTAAGGACGCTGATGGCATCGCAATCCGCGGTTTCGTAAATGCGTGCGGTTGCAACCGGATCG
>DATDIA010000033.1:0-6950 GCA_036521295.1 Candidatus Cybelea sp.
CTGGATGCTGCGGAAATACTCAGCTACGGCGATCTCCAAATGAATCTCCACGAACGCACCGCGCGGCGCGGCAGTCGCGAGCTTGCGTTGACGGCGCGCGAGTTCGCCCTACTGGCCACGCTCGTACGCGAACCGCGACGTGTGTTCAGTAAAGGCGAGCTACTCGATCGGGTCTGGGGCTACGATAGTGAGGTAGGCGCAAACTGCGTGGAAACGTTCATCTCGTATCTGCGAGCCAAACTCAACGGAACCCCTGGGAGCGAGGCACGCATCGTAACGCTTCGCGGTGCGGGTTACACACTGCGTCGCTAGCGCTTGCGTCTTCCGTCGCTTCGCGGCCGCCTGATTGCATGGTACGTCACGACCGGCGCTTTGGTCGTGCTGGCCTGCGCGGCGTTGACTGCAATCGTAAGCGATGAAGCCCTGTCGTACCAGGCGCGCGAAGCAATGCTCTCCGCCGAACGTCAGGTTCCAACCCTCATAGCATCCTATCGCGCACATCACACTACCTTGCAGGGCGTCGACGCTTTCCTCACGCAACGGCTGGCTCCACTGCCGATCGGCACGCATACCGAGGGGCAATCCGCAGTGCGACACCGCGGCGCGCCGCGCCGGCCAAATCAAAACTTGCTCGTAAGACTGCTCATGGAGCAGGTTCGCCCCATCGACGTCAACTACGGCGACATGCGAACGGTCATTTACATCGCGCCCTCATTCTACGAACGGTTCGTCTCATATTATGTCGCAGTGATCGCGCTTATTGCCGTCGTGGTGATCTTCGGCGCTTGGCGCATAGCGCTCGTCGTCGCAACAAACTCACTCGATCCGCTGTTACGCACCACGGCCGCATTGAATCGGTTTGGCAAGGGCGACTTCACGCCGGCCGCCGTTTCAACCAACGATACGAGCGAAGTGGGCGAACTGGCGCAAGCTTACAATCGCGCCGTTCGGCAAATTACCCGCGCGCTCGACGACCGAGCGCAAGCGGCCGCGGAAATGCGGCAGTTCGTCGGCGACGCGGGGCATCAACTGCGTACGCCGCTGACAGTCATCGTCGGCTACTTGAGCGCCATGGCGGCCCGTGGCCCACGCGAGTCGGATGCGACGGCGGTTACCAAGATGCTCGCCCAAAGCCGGCGTATGAAAACGCTGATCGACGAACTGATCATGCTCGCCCGACTCGAGCACGTCGCGCCGCCAAACAAGGCGCGGTTCGACGTCAACGACGTTGTGCGCGAGTTGCCGCAGGCATTTACGGTCAAAGAGCAAGGGCGGCTAAGGATGGAGATTGCTGAAACGCCGTTAACCGTTCATGCGGCCGCGAGCGAATTACGAGAAGCGCTCGTTGCGGTAACGGATAACGCGATAAAGTATGGCGGAGACGGTCCGGTGACCATTCGAGCCGCTCGTTGCGTGAACGAGTGCGAAGTCGCCGTGCGGGACTGGGGGCCGGGCTTTTCGGAGATCGACTTCAAATCGGCGTTCGACCGCTTCTTCCGAGGGAGCGCGTCGGATGGAACACCCGGAACGGGCCTGGGCCTGGCCATTGCTGAAAAGGTTCTCGCTCGTGCCGGCGGCAAGATCGAGCTGCGCAACGTGACGGATGGCGGCGCAGAATGTATCGTTCGCCTGCCACTTTCCTGAGCTATCGCGCGAACCGGTCGAAATGGCCGGATTCTGGGTAAACTCCAAGCGATTCTCGTTCGGTTTTAAGCGGTGCCGCTCACCGTGAGGGCGCAAGAAGAGTTGACGTTGCCGGAGGTTCGTTTGGGTTCGGTTACCCGCTGGTTACGCGCGTTGATCGTTGTCGGCGTACTTATCGGTATCGGCGTGCTGGCGTGGATGCTCGGGATTGTCGCAAGTCACCTCCACAACATCCTTACGACAATCATTGCGGCCGTCTTTTTTGCCTATATGATTTTTCCGCCGGTCCACCTATTGAACAGGCGGATGCCACGAGCGCTCGCCGTGCTGGTAGTATACGTCGTGGTGCTCTGCCTCATAGCGGTCGCCGTTGCTTACCTCGCACCCATCGTAGCTCGACAAGGGCTCGAACTTTCACGAACCTTCCCCGCGATGCTGCAGTCACTCGAACGGCAAGCAGCGGACCCAACGTCGAGCTCGCTCCTAAAGCATCTCCCGCCCGAGATCCGAACCTTTGTTCTCGCTAACCTCGCGCGCGCAGGCGCAACTATTGGTGCATTTGCCGCGGGCCTCGGACTGGGAGCTCTCAGCATACTCCGCGGAACGGTCACCTTCGCGGTCGACGTACTGCTGACGCTTACGCTGACGTTCTTCTTCGTGACCGACGTAGAGCGCATTCGCGCCGGGTTCATGCGCCTCGTACCGAAGACAGCGCGATCGGAGGTTACTGGTTTCATCGATGAGGCAGACTACGTCATCGCCGGCTTCGTTCGCGGGCAGGTCATTCTGGCTCTCATCATCGGGATCGCGTCAACTCTGATTTTGGTCGTTATGCGCGTTCCTTACGCCCTATTGCTCGGCGTGGTAGCCGGGATTGCGTCGCTCATCCCCATACTTGGCGAATTTATCGGCGGAATCCCGATGTTCGTGGTTGCGCTCGTCGCCGCGGGACCCATACGAGCGCTCATAGTACTCGGTCTCTTTATACTCGTGTTTGAAGCTCAGGGGCGGGTTCTCGCACCCATCATCGTAGGCAAGAGCGTGGGCGTCTCTGCACTCGTGATCTTCATTGCAATTGTCGTCGGCGCAGAGACGCTCGGGATTCTTGGCGTGGTGCTGGCCGTTCCGGTAGCGGGAATTCTACGAATTGCGCTCGATCGAATCGCCGTGATGAACGAGCAAAGTCCGGGTTATTGAAATCGCCTTTTCTGCGCGCTCGATTAAACCCGTGAAGCCGGCCGGCGCGGCGTCTTCGCTGTAAATAATCATGAGCTCCTTACGCTTGTTGTCAACCAGGTGAACGAAGCGCACCGACATCATCGCCGGCGGCAGCGTGTAACCCTTCGCACGAAGGAGCGCAGCGACGTGCTGCTCGTCCGAACCGGTGTCGATCCCTTGAGGCACTGGGTATCCTTTGGAACGAATCCATTCTTCGAGCGCGTGCAAATCCGGCGATGAGACGCCCGCACGCTCGCGGTTGTCGAGCCATGTGTCGACGTAGAAATCCATGCCGGCGAGCGTTGCGTGACGAGTCGACCTGTACTCGTGTTGCAGTTTTGGCATCGACGTGAGGTAGCCCTCAAACTGCACCCAGTAGAGTCGTTGCACGTGCTTTCGCGAATCGGCCTGCACGAAGACGAAGAGCTGACAGTTCGCGATACCAAAGAGCACCCAACGATCCGAGCCGACGTAGTGGGCGGTTTGCGGTACTTGTATTTGTACGCGCGGCTCGCCATCGGACGTCACGACGTTTCCTTGAACGCTGCGCATAGACGCAGCGATTGCGACGACCAAAGGTACGGTAAAGATAGTTGAAAGTCGCATCGAGGTATTCGGGTTTGACCGACCGAGCGAAACATCCTCATCGCGCTAGCTAGGCTTTGCGATGATCGCTCGCGCGCTGCAACCAGGCGATCGCGGCGCGGGCGTCCACGTACCGAACTCCTGGGAAGACGGTCTGAACCGGTACGCATTAGCCCTGCACTAGGTTCTAGCAGGAGAGCAGCCGGCTAAGGTGCACCGACGATAACGCGCGGCGTTGACAAATACTCTACGCCGGCTTGCTGAAAAATGGCCTTGCCCTCGCCGCTCAAGATAAACTGCGCGAAGGCATACGCCTGGTCCGGATGCGGAGCGCCCTTCATGACGGCGATCGTGTAAGTAATCTGGTATGACATCGCCGCTGCGCCGGGAAGCGCGACGAAGTGCAGACCGCGAGCGGTAGCCTCAGTCTTATAGAAGAAACCCACGTCGGCTTGTCCCGTGTCGATGCGCGCGAGAAGATCCTCTTCCGGGAAGATCTGCGCGCTGTTCTCATCGCTGCCGAGAATACTCTTTTCACCCGCTGCTCCCGCGAGCATGGTCATCGCCGCAACGGTGTAGACGCCCTTTGGGTCGAGCTTAGGATCGGTCCGGCCGATGACCAGGCCAGGAGTCTGGAGCGCGTGCAACAGAGTCTCTTTTCCAGCCGCAACGTTTGCAAAGAGCGACGCTTCCTTGGAGCTATTCGACCACCCAACGCCAAGGCTCGTCGAAGCGAATGTGGACGCGCTAGCGACTTTTGCGCCCAGTCCGAGCACGAGACTGGGATCGACACTGATGAACACGTCGGGCGTCTTGACACCCGACGCAATCAGGTTCGCGAGCATCTTGCTCCCGGCACCCTGGCCTTGGAACTCGATTCCCTTCGCGGCCAGCGACGCTTTGATTGGGCCTTCCATCGTCGTGACGAGTGAGCCGGCGTAGAGGACTGAAACTGGAGTGGCCGCACGCCCTAAAACTGGCGAAAGCACAACCAGCGTCGCCATTACGATTTCAAACCATTTCCGGGCCCTGGTTGTTAGAGCATGGATAATTCTATTGTTTTCCAATGCTGTAAGAATGCGCGCCCGCACCGGCTAGCTTTCCACCGTCAACGATAAGATATTCTTCGCGTATCGGGCGTCCCTCGAACCAGCATTCGAGGATCTCGCGGGTGCCGGCGGCGTAACGCGCCTGGGCTGAGAGGCTCGACCCCGAAATGTGCGGTGTCATGCCGTGATGCGGCATCATCCGCCAGGGATGATCCTTGGGTGCAGGCTGCGGAAACCAGACGTCGCCCGCGTAGCCCGCGAGCTGTCCGCTTTCAAGAGCTCTAACGACGGCATCCCGATCGCAAATCAGGGCGCGCGCGGTGTCCACGAGATAGGCGCCGCGCTTCATTTTGCCAATTAAAGCGTCGTTGAAAAGATTCAGGGTCTCGGGATGCAGCGGAGCATTGATCGTCACTACGTCGCAGAGAGGGACCATCGACTCGACATTGGGGTGGAATGTGAGTCCGAGTTCCCGCTCGACGCTTTCCGGAAGACGATGCCGGTCTGTATAGTGGAGTTGCATGTCGAAGGGTTTGAGGCGTTTTAAGACGGCCAGGCCGATTCGTCCAGCCGCAACCGTTCCGACGACCATTCCTTCGACGTCATAGCTCCGTGCAACACAGTCGGCGATGTTCCAGCCGCCTTTAATGACCCATTGATACGATGGGATATAGTTCCGAGCAAGCGCAAGAATCACCATGACAACGTGCTCGGCAACGCTGATACTGTTGCAGTACGTCACCTCCGCGACGGTCACACCACGCTCGATTGCCGAAGGAAGATCGACATGGTCCGACCCGATCCCCGCGGTGATCGCGAGTTTGAGCTTGGGAGCTTTCGCGAACCGCTCTGGCGTTAGATACGCCGGCCAGAAGGGCTGCGAGATGACGATGTCGGCGTCGACCAACTCGCGTTCGAAGACCGAGCCTTCGCCGTCTTTGTCGGAGGTAACGATAAGCGTATGTCCCTGACTCTCGAGGAACTTGCGCAACCCGAGTTCACCGGAAACGCTGCCCAAAAGCTCGCCCGGTCGAAAGTCAATCGCCTTCGGCGTCGGCAACGTCTGGCCGCCCGGGTAGTGCTCGAGCTTCGGCAGATCCGAACGCGCGTAGGATGGCGGATATCCGTCGACCGGATCATCGTACAGAACGCAAACAATCTTTGCCATGACTCAACTCATTTGAAAGGATGCAAGGAATTATCGGCCTTCCGACACGATCCACTCTTCTCGCGTTTGACGGCCTTCGAGCGTCGTTCGCACTCGAGGGGCTCGGCCCCCTGGTATTTCCTACGTGCACGGAGGCGCGTCAATGCCTCCGATGCCGTGGTAAACGCGCCCACGCATCTTACGCGCATAAAGGTTCGGCACCGACAGAATGCGCGCTTAAGGCTGATCCCACGATTGCGAGGCGGAGGGAAGCTGTCATCAGCGCTACAGAGAGCCCGAGTTCGATGGCGATGGTCAGCGCGTCGGCGCGTAAGCCGGAAAGCACCAGCGTGTCAATAATGCGAGCCGGCGTGGGTTCCGTTTGCGATCAACGTCGAGAAGACGAGATACTTGTTGCCGTCCTCGCTCTTTTGCGTGAGCGACATCTTCCTTAGGCGCAGCTTGCCCTTGAAAAGTTCAGCGGTCATCGGCCCGGATGTACCGGCACGCTGGACGAGGGGTCAAGCAAAAAAGGCAATGGCAGTGAGGATGGCAAAAAAGGTGAGCGCCTGGCTACTTGACCGCCAGCTGAAAGGTTCCTATGAGGACTTCACTTCTTCTAATTCCGGCGGTTGCGTCGGCAATCGCGTTGACCGCGTGCGTGCAAAGCAATCCCAGCGTTGTGCCGCCGGCGCAGTCCCAGCTGTTTCAGTCGCGCACGGCACGGCCGGACGGTTCCGGCCTGAGGATCTTCACCGCCAATCGCAACGGCGGAGACGTCCTTGCCTTTAAAGTCAGTGCGAACGGCAACGTAGCGCCGGTCGTTTCGATCGGCGGTCCAAATACGAGGCTCAACGATCCCGACTCGCTCGCCATCGACGCATCGGGTCGTATTTACACGGCCGATGACGGCGCAACGAAAGTTAGGGTATTCGGCCCTACCGCCAACGGCAACGTCAAGCCGAAGCGAACCATCGGCGGCTCAAAGTCTCACCTCGGTGACACCGAGGGGCTGGCGATCGACTCCGCTGGAAATCTTTGGGTGAGCAGCTACAGTAACGACTGGATCACCGAATACAAGGTTGGCGCAAAGCGCAACGTCAAGCCGATCGACACCATCAGCGGCGGTAACACGGAGCTCGATAGCCCAACGGGCATGACGTTTGACAGCAGCGGCAGGCTGTACGTGGCGAGCACCTCCGGGGCCGCGGTCGTCGCGTTTGCGAAGGGCGCCAGCGGCAACGCGGCGCCGGTCGTTGCGATCTCGGGCAAAAAAACGCGACTCGAGCATCCCTTCGCGATTGCGT
>DATDIA010000034.1:0-4674 GCA_036521295.1 Candidatus Cybelea sp.
ATGGCCTTCGGCACGTCGCACAGTGCCTCGTACTCACGGATGATCTCGTCGCCGTACTTCGTGCCGCGGGCCTGGGCGAGCGCCAACCCGACCAGCTCGACCGCAGCGATCTGGGCCAGGAAGGTCTTGGTGGCGGCAACGCCGATCTCCGGCCCCCCTCGCGTAAAGAGCATGCCATCGGCCAGGCGGGTAAGGTGGGAGCCGAGCACGTTGCAAATCCCCAAAACGCCGGAGCCGGCCGCCTTCGCGATCCGCACGGCTTCGATCGTGTCGGCCGTCTCGCCGGACTGCGACATCGCGATGACGAGCGCCGTCGGATCGATCACGGGATCGCCGTAGCGGAACTCACTCGCCAGCTCCATCTCGACGGGCAGGCGCACGAGCGAGCGGAGCAGGTACATGCCGACCATTCCGGCGTGGTAGGCCGTGCCGCATCCCGTGATTGCGATTTTGCTGATGCTCTTCAGCCGCTCCGGTGTAATTTCGCCGAGTTCGTTGCCGAGATGAACCATGCCGGTGTCGTCCACTCGGCCGCTCAGCGTCTCCTTGATGACGTAAGGCTGCTCGAAAATCTCCTTGAGCATGAAGTGCTTGAAGCCGGTCTTCTCGGCTGATCCGGCGTCCCACGTGATGGCAATGGGATCGCGCTCGATGCGAGCGCCGGAGTAATCGGTGAGGCGGTAGCCGTCGCGTGCCACGACCGCGATCTCCCCCTCCTGCAAGATGATCTCGCGCCGCGTGTAAGGTAGTATCGCCGGCGTATCCGAGGCGACGTACATCTCGCCGTCACCGATGCCGAGCACGAGCGGGCTGGCGCCATTGCGTGCGAAGACCAGATGATCGGGATCGTCGCTGGAGATCACGCCAAGGGCGTACGCTCCGCGCACGTCGTGGAGCGTTCGGCGCACCGCTTCCTCGAGATCTCCATCGTAATGAAGTTCGATCAAGTGCGCGAGAACCTCGGTATCGGTCTGGCTGCTGAACACGTGGCCGAGCTCGAGCAGGCGCGCACGCAATCCCGCATAGTTTTCGATGATGCCGTTGTGGACAACGGCGATGCGCCCGCGGCAATCGAGGTGCGGGTGGGCGTTGGCGTCCGAGGGCGGGCCGTGCGTTGCCCATCGCGTGTGACCGACGCCGACGACCCCGGAGAGCGATTCGCCGTTATTCAAACGCTCCGCGAGCCTGGAAAGCTTGCCTTCGGCTTTCGAGCCTGCCAGCATTCCGGCCGAATCGATCACCGCGATTCCGGCGCTGTCGTACCCGCGATATTCCAGGCGCCGCAGCGCGTCGAGAATGATCGGGACGCTATCGCGCCGCCCGATATATCCGACGATCCCGCACATTGTCTTACCCCACCCTACTCCGCACTATTTTATTCCTTCCCTGGTCCGCCGGTAGTTGATCTTTCCTTCGGCAATCTCGTCGAGCGCGATCGAGACCGGCTTGTTCGGGTTGATGCTATCTTGGTCGACGAGCGGCTCGCTCGCGAAATATTCGCGGCGATCGCTTGCGGGAAGCTGTTGGACGCGAATCCAATTATTCAACTGGCGGGCGCGCTTGGTCACGATGTTGACGAGACTGAATTTGGAATCGGCGTGCTCGAGCAACGCGTCGAGATCCCCGAATACGGACTTGCTCATGAAGTGTTGAACGATTCCTTTCTGTTAGGACGACTCGACGCGGCGGATCGAGTCGTCGGGGTATCGGTGGATGCGAAAGCGCTCCGCCTGCAAGATTGCCTCTAGATCGCGTACCGCCTCTTGCGGGCGGTCCTGTGCGTTGACCACGATGTAATCGAATCTGCGGATGAACTTCATCTCCTGTTGCGCGATTTCGAGCCGTCGCGCGATCTCTTCGTTTGTCTCGGTCCGTCGCGCGAGAAGCCGCTCGCGCAAATTCGAGAACCGGTCCGGCACGAGAAATATCAACACCGCGTCCGGGTACGCGGCCTTGACGGCGAGTGCCCCGTTTACCTCGGGCTTCATAACGACGTCGTATCCCTCGGTCAGACTCCGCTCGATGTAATCGCGCGGCGTCCCGTAAAGGTTGCCGTTATACTCGCGCCACTCCAATAGCCCGTCCTCGCGTAGGAGCCGGTCGAACTCCGACCCCGAAACAAAGAAGTAGTGTTCTTCGTTGCGTTCGTCCGAGCGAGGCGGGCGCGTCGTGGCCGAAACCGAGTATCGCAGACTCGGGCGATGCTCGCGGAGTGCCTCGACGAGGGTATCCTTGCCGGCTCCCGACGGCCCCGAAACGACGAATAGCAGGCCAGGACCCGTGCTCAACCCCCTTTTGTGTTGCGGATAGTCGCGGGGCTCTCCTGTGCCGTCGCGTCGATTCGCAGTAAAAAATAGAGTCTGCGGCCGTCGAGCTGGGGCACGCATGCGGCCTACGGCACGATCTTGAGCATCGCGAAGCCGCCGGCGTCGACGACAATCGGAATGCCGCAGGAGATTGCGTCCTTACTCAACCGGCCGTTGTCCTGCCACTCGTTCCACACCGTCGAGAAGAGCCGCACTGCGCAATCGTCACCCTCGACGGCGGAATAGGAGGCGGCCATCGCCGCGGTGCGCTCCCGAGAGTTCCCCACAAAGATGAGGATGCCGTCGTTTCCGGCAAACGCTACCACGGTGGCCTCCGGATCGGTGACGCGGACGCAGTCGGTCACGTCGCGGCTATAGGTCGTTCGCTTCGCGAGAGACGGCAGCTCGGAGGTCGTGTGCACGTGCAGGCCGTCGGGCATCCGGCACGCGATCCACGCAATCGATCCGCCGCGAAATGGAACGTTGATCGCCGTCAGCCAGCGCCACTCGTCTGCGAGAGCCGGATTGATCTCGTCGCGCAGCTGCATCACGCGCAGACCCCCGGCGCCTTCAATGGCGGCCCAAAGATAGCGTGGTGCGTCCCAGGGCGAGAGCATCATTCCTTGGTTGGAGAGGATCTCGCCGTGGAGCCACTCCGAGAACTGACCAGGCACCGTATTATTGCGCCGCGGGTCGATGGAAAAATGGTGAAAGCTGGTCGCTAGTGCCTTTGCCATGAAGCTAGGCTGATGTTTCGAGGCGGCAAACGCAAACCAATAGGAGACGGCTACCCAGACGCCGCCAAGCAGACCGTAGGCTTTTACGGGACCATAATCGAGCGCGTTACGCGGCACCGTGCGAATGCCGGCGTCGGTCCAGAATTGCGCGTCGCTGAGCGCGCTGATGATTCTGGCCGCCCGGTCGGGTGGTGCGACATCGAAGAGCACCGGGAAGATGAGATCGGCCGTGACGTCGGTGCGGCGCGAGCCGTCGACGTCTATGTTGAGCAAGTAGAGATCGTTCTCGGGATTGACCAGATGCGTGTTGATCGCATCGCGCAACTCTTTTGCCGCCGCACGAAACGTTTGCGACTTCTCGTCGCCCAAATAGCGAGCGAGTTCGGAGAGCACGACCAATGCTGCGTAGCAGGCCGAGTTGAGCTCGGTCGACGCACCGCTGATGCGATAGTGTGGAATGATGTTACGCCAGCCGACGATCCCCCAATCCTCCGTGCCCGCGGCGGTACACCAGATAAGGCCGTCCGCGTTACGCTGCGAGAGCATATATTCCATCGCACGAACGGCACACGGATAACACTGGCGCAGAAAGTCGTCGTTTCCCGTCGCGGCGATGTGGTGACCGAGCGCGATGACCACGAGCGGCGTGTCGTCGTTTACGTTGAGCCCGTAGTCGTCCCAGGTATCGTTGCGAACGTCGTAGTACTCGATGATCTTTCCGTTGGGCTGCTGCAGTCGAAAAAATGCCGAGAGCGACTCTCGGGCGAAGTCCGGATCCAAGTAATCGGCTCCGAACGTCATCCATGCGGTGTCGCGGCCGACGCTGTTGTTGCTGCGAGTGGGGTCGTTCGTGAAGCACCAGCCGGTCGGAGTGTAAGTCTGTACGCGCAGCATGTTGGCTTTTGCCCATAAGACGCCGTGATTGACGTCGACGCTCGGCGTACGAAGAACGGAGCGTCGCAGGAAGTTCCAATAATAGTCGGTGGTTCGTCGACTCGCCTCTGCGGCGGCCGGACAGCGTTTGGCCGACGCTTCGAGGTCCTCGCGCGAGCTTGCCGATAGGAGGAACAGAAATTCGATCCTGCGCTCGCCGCCGGGGGGAAGCTCGACCGCTGCATGCAGTACGCCGATCGGGTCTCCATCCTGCGACGCTACCGAGTTGGCAAGATCCCCGGGAGAAAGCTCTCCGACGACTTTACCGCGATCGGAGTTCGTTTCCCAGCCATCGGCCGTGTCGAGCATCGCGAAGAGCCGAACCTGTGACGGCGTACCGCTGTTCCATGCCACGATGCCGCCCAACGCGTCGTCGTACTGCGTAACGACGTCGTGTTCGGTATTACCGCGCAGCTCGCAGAATCCATAGGTGTCGAACGACGCCGGCAGTCCACCGGCGTTTGTCAGATGAACGCGATAGTAAACCGCCGGCGGCGGAATCTCGTCTGTGCTTCGCCACGCGTCGTTGTATGGGAAGATCTGCTCGTGGACGCGCACGCCGTTATCGAGCGTGAAGATATGATCTTGCCGCTCCGGGTGAATGTAAAACTCACCCTCGAGGCGCCCGAGGCGGACCTTGCTCGAGCGGTCCCAATGGTGAACTTCGACGGCACCGATAAAATCGTAGCCGGCGTCCG
>DATDIA010000035.1:0-2467 GCA_036521295.1 Candidatus Cybelea sp.
TCGCGCCGTTTGCGGCATAGCCGAGCGCGTTTCGATCTCGATTCGGCGCACCGCGTCGGCCGCGACGTCGTACAGCTTTATCTCGGCTCCGGCGGAGTAAACGATGCGCGTGCCGTCGGTTGAAGGGAATCGCGCGTAATATTCCGTCTCGTGCGTATGGCGAACGATACCTCTTCCGTCGAGCGCGCATGAGTAGAGATTGCCGATGCCCTCGTGGTCCGCCAAGAAGTAGATGCGATCGCCGACCCACATCGGCCAGCACGGATTTCCGTCGGGAAGCGCGAGTCGTGCGAAGGTTCCCGTTCCGGCGCTGTCGATCCAAATTTCACCCGACGTGCCCCCGCGGTAACGCTTCCAACGCGCCGGATCGGCTGCGTTGCGACCAATCGCGAGACGGCCCTGCGGGCCGAATGAAAGCGCGCGCGCGTGTCCGATGTTGAGCTCGCGTGGCGCGCCGCCGTCGCGTGAAACTGCGAACGGACGCGTCTCTCCTTCGTACCACGTTGTCGGATTGGCGACGAAATAGATATCGTTTCCGTCGGCGCTCCATCCGGTCGTCCAGGCTAGCGCCGCCCCGAGAAATGTCAAGCGTCGCGGTTCGCCGCCTCGCGACGGCATCACGTAGAGCTCGGGATTACCTTCGTCGGTCGAGACAAACGCGATCCACGCTCCGTCGGGAGAGAATCGCGGAAAAGAGCACGTACCGAAACTGACCGTCAATCGCGCGGCATCGCCGCCCTCGACGGAAACGCTCCAAAGATCGTCTTCGCACACGTAGAGAATGCGGTCGCCTGCTATCGATGGATAGCGATAATATCCTCGGTCCATTTCACGCACTTGGCGGCCGGCCCGGAATTATCATTGGTGGGGAATCGCACCGCCGGTCGAGTGCAGGAGCCGTCCGAGCGCTGCGGTGATTTCGGCCGCGTTTTCGACCTGCGTGATGAAGGGCACCAGCGTGGGCGTTTGCGAGCGCCGCTCGAAGGGCAGGACCGGGCCACCCCAGTCAAATTGAGTCGCCGATTCGCCCGCCAGACTGCGAAAGAAAAGCTCGGCGCCCAGTGCGTTCGCCCACCCGAACTCCGGACGGGTGTAGCGCCAATAGCCGTCGGGATAGAAGCTTTCGTGAATCAATCCGCTCTCGCCGTCGGTCTCGGCGAGCGTCGTGATCGCGGTGGCGACTTCCACGGACGACGTCGCCGTCAAAGCCCGTCCGATGATGCCCAGCGGCCAAACGTAACCGTAGGGCGTGTGCGGGCTGCCCAGCCCCTGCGCGTAGCGCCCTGAAAAGTAAAACGGATTGTCCATGCTCAGGGCGAAGGCGCGTGTCGCCAAGTACGTCGCGTCGAAAGACGAGCACCAATCGATGTAGGGCAGGGTCGTTAGGTTTGGAATGTTGGCATCGTCCATGAGGTTGTGCCTGCCCAAGCCATCCGTTTCGTAGGCGTACATCCAAACGCGCCGGTTGCTATCGAAGAAGCGTCCGTACCGCTGGACCCCGCTTTGGACGCGAGCCCCCAGCGCTTGCGCGCGATCGGCCAGTACCTGATCGCGGTAGCCGTCGCGTGCGAGTTGGACGATATCGCGCAGCGCGACGACCGCCATCGCATTCTGCGGAATGTTGAAGCGGTACTCGACGGGATCGTCTGAAGGCCGGAAGGCGCCCCAGATCATGCCGGTTGCACCGTTGTACTCGTCGTTGGTATAGACGAGCTCGGGATACGCGTAGTTGCTGCACGCGCGATGGCGCTCTTCGCAACCGTAGGTCTCGACGATCGATGTAAGAGCGCGATGCAGATCCGGCGTGAAGACCGTTGCGTCGTGGGTCGAGCGCCAGTAGATCGACGCAAGAATTACCGGCCACGCCAGTGAGTCGACCTCCCATTTACGCTCCCAAACGGTGTAGTCGGACTGCAGGGCGTTGGCGTACGGGTCGGCTAGAACGTTGCGCGCGTTACGCTCGATGACCCCGGCGAACCGAGCCCGTAAGCCTGGGTATGTGTTCTGGAAGCGAATGTAGGGAATCGTTTGGGCCGAAGAATCGCGTAGCCACATTGCCGGAATGTCGCCGGTTTGCACGTACGTCGTTGCGTCGTCTTCGAGAAAAAAATCGTGTAAGAGCGTGTGGAAGAGCTGCGTCGCCGCAATGTCGCGCACGCGTTTGCCGGTCAGCGGTACGACCAGCGTTTGGGCAGCCGCGGGCGCCGCGCAATAAAACGCGACGCTAAAGATGAGTGAAAGAGCCGCGAGACGCGCAAACGAGCGCACTGAGGAACCTCGCGTTAGACGTGAGGAAGGTCAGCTCTTGCCGGGAGCAGCAAACATCAAGGTGAATTTGACCGATCGCTCGCAAGCCGAACTCCTGCGCGAATTCGAGTTGCGCAATCCCCGTGCACTCGCTCGGGCGATTTCGCGCGCTGAGGCGGGGCACGGCGGCGATCTCGTTCGCGCGCTCTATGGCAAGGCG
>DATDIA010000036.1:0-9793 GCA_036521295.1 Candidatus Cybelea sp.
GCGACGACGTTGGAATGATACACGACGCCGGCGTTCAGCGAGTCGAACGGAAGCTCGCGATAGCGCGCTTTCGGCGAGACGACCCGCGCAACGATCACGGGGTCGTCGATCGCCCCGTGCACGAGCACGCCAAGCCGCGCCGCCCCAGAAATCGGCTGACCGCGCGCGAACGTAAACGCTTGCCGCAGCGCGGAGAGATCGCCCGTTCCCGAGACTCCCAGACGAAGCTTTGCGCCGCCGGTAAGCGCGCCGGTGAAATCGTAAGCTCCGCCGTCGATGCGTAAGCGGATGCCGGCAAGCGTCGCATGTGCGCCGCGCACGAAGAAGGCGTTATCGATCACTTCCAGCCGCGCGCTAAGGTTCTCGATTGGCGCGGCGAGCGCATTGAGCCCCAAACGGGCGCCGTTCACGTCGAGCCGCAGGCTCACGTGATAGCTCGGCGTCGCATTCGGGATCACGCCGAGAGCGTAGAGCCGCCCGTCGAAATTTCGACCTTCACCGGCGAGTATTCGCACTGCCGGCGTGTCGGCTAAGTAATTCGCCAGCGCGCGTACGGGAAAACGCGGTGCTTGCGCGTGATGCATGGCATAGCCCGCTACGGCATCGATTCTGCCGCCGACGGTGAATGGTTCGCGGCGGCTCTCTTCAAAAGCGCCGCGAGCGCGATACTGCGTGACCGCCGCGGTATCGACCGATGCTTCAATCGCAACGTTGCCGACGCGAAGATGCTTCGCGCTCGCGTCATAAGCCGAGGGCTCGCGCAGTTCGACCTGCAAATCGCGGACCCGCAGAGCAAACCGGAGTGGAACCGGATTTGCGCGCTGCGGTGCGGGGCGAACGGCAGCGCGCGGGAGATTGAAATTGAAGCTTCCATCGCGAAACCTGACGATCGTCAGGAGGGCACCATCGATGTCGATGCGCAGCAACCCGAAGCGATGAGTGCTCCCCGGCAACAGGTCCCGCAAGGAATACCGGAGCGCAATGCGATTCGCATCGAGCAGCGGCTGGGCGCCGTGCTCGACCCGCACGTGCGAAAAGCCGGCCGCGTCCCATCCGACGTGCAGTTCACCGATACGGACGGCGTAGCCGCCTACGAGACCCGCGCCCGCTTGGATCGCAAAGCGCAGCAAAGCGTGGCGCCTTGCGACCGCGAGGGATAGAACCGTGATGACGGCCAGCAGGCCGATCGCAAAGCGTGTGCGCACCTGGAGCTCTTGGGCTTCTATACCTCCTGCGCAGCACAAGGCCCCGCCGGATTAAGCAGCTTCTAAAGGAACTCTTACAAGTCCAGGTTCTTGACGCTTTGGGCGTAGTCGAAAATGTATTGCTTGCGTGGCTCGACTTTGTCGCCCATGAGATCGGTGAATATCTGTTCCGCTTCGACCGCGTCTTCGACCATAATTTGTTTCAGCCGCCGGTTACCGACTTCCATCGTCGTTTCGGCGAGCTGCTCGGCGTCCATCTCCCCGAGTCCCTTGTATTGCTGGATGACGAAATCTTTGCCGTCCTCGCCGACGATGGATTTGAGTTCGGCTTCGGTAAAGGCCCACCACTGCTTCTTTCCCTTGCGGATCCCGTAGAGCGGCGGCTGAGCGATGAAGACGTATCCCTGTTCGACGAGCGGACGCATCTGCCGGTAGAAGAAGGTCAAAAGCAGCGTCCGGATGTGCGAGCCGTCGACGTCCGCATCGGTCATGATGATGATCTTGTGGTAGCGCAGCTTCTGCACGTTGAACTCATCGCCGAAGCCGGTACCGAGTGCCGTGATCATCGTACGGATCTCTTCGTTGGCAAGCACCTTGTCGAGACGCGCCTTCTCGACGTTGAGAATCTTACCGCGCAGCGGAAGGATCGCTTGATTATTTGGATCGCGTCCGCCCTTGGCGGTGCCGCCGGCCGAGTCGCCTTCGACCAAGAAGAGCTCGCTCTCGGCCGCGTTGCCGTTTTTGCAGTCGACGAGCTTGCCGGGCAGTCCCGAGCCCTCGAGCGCGTTCTTGCGGCGTGACAGATCGCGCGCTTTCTTGGCGGCATCGCGCGCTCGCTGAGCCTGCATGCACTTGTCGACGATGGCGCGGGCGTACTTCGGGTTCTCTTCTAAAAAGAATTCCAAACGCTCGTAGACGAGCCCGGCGACGATGCTGCGGACCCTCGCGTTTCCAAGTTTGGTCTTTGTCTGCCCTTCGAACTGCGGATCTTGGAGCTTCACGGAAACGACGGCCGTCAGCCCTTCAACGATGTCGTCTGTCGAAAGCGAGTTGTCCGACTCCTTGAGCGCGCCGCGCTTGCGCGCGTAAGAGTTGACGGCGTTGGTAAGGGCCTGGCGGAAACCCTGAAGGTGCATGCCGCCTTCGATGGTTCCGATGTTGTTTGCGTAAGAGAATATTTGGTCGGCGTACGTGTCCGTATACTGCATCGCGACCTCCACGTCGACGCCGTCTCGCTCGGCATGGGTCGAAATGATCGGATGCAACGGATCCTTCTTTTCATTGAGCCACTCGACGAAGGAGACGATGCCGCCGTCGAAGGTGTACGTACGCTCTCGAACGGCTTCTCCTCGCTCGTCACGAAGCGTGATCGAGAGCCCGCGGTTGAGAAAGGCAAGCTCCCGCAACCGCTTTTGCAGAATGTCCCAATGAAACTCGGTGACCTCGAACATCTCGGTATCGGGCTTAAACCACTGCAGCGTTCCCGTGCCGTCCGTCTTGCCGATTTTCTTGAGCTTTTGTACGGTCACTCCGCGCTCGAACTTCATCTCCCAGAGAAACCCGTCGCGCTTCACCTGCGTCACCATCCATTCGGAGAGCGCGTTTACGACCGAGATGCCGACGCCGTGCAAACCGCCGGAAACCTTATAACCGCCTTTTCCAAACTTAGCCCCGGCATGCAGGATCGTCATCACCACCTCGACGGCCGGAAGCTTCTCTTCGGCGTGAAGGTCAATGGGAATGCCGCGTCCGTCGTCCTCGACCGAGCACGAGAGATCCTTATGCAGAACGACTTTCACGTTGCGCGCGTATCCGGCCAGAGCCTCGTCAACGGCGTTGTCGACGGCCTCGTAGACGAGCTGATGCAAGCCGCGCTCGGCGGTATTGCCAATGTACATGCCCGGGCGCTTACGCACGGCTTCGAGCCCGCGTAAGACCTCAATCTGCTCGCCGGTATAGTTCGTTGACATTATGTTCTTCGTTTTTGATTCTTTACGGGGGCGCCTTCGCGCGACGACTGGCCATAGAGTAGTTCGTGCAACTCATCGCCTAAGATGCTCCGCACGGTAGCGGGTACGATCTGCTCAGGAGGAAGTTTGCTTCGCAAAAGCACGTAGGAACTCGCAACGATTCGCTCGCGGCCGTCGCGCGAGAGCTGCTTCGCCGCGCGAGCCCGCGCGAGCGTCTCCCACCAGTGCGCAAGCAACTGGGTGCGGATCCGCTCGTACTCTTCTCTCTTTAACCCGCAAACCAGTGCGGCCGTTCCGGAATATCCCAACCACGGCGCTTCGAACATCAGCTGTGCGGTCGTAGCGGTGAGGCGCTCGGTGCGCGCGGCCGCGCATATCGGGCAGAGGGAATCCGCGGCCGGTCCGACGAGGACCCTGCACCCCACGCACTCCTTCCACCCCTGCTCGCGCCGCGCGTCATGGCGTTGCTCGACGTCCCGCCGAAAGCGCGCCAGAGCCTCGCCGGGGGAGGCCGAATCCGGCCGATCGCCCAGGGATCGCGACACCGCAAAGCCTTGCCGATTCACACCACCCCTCCGGCGCGGAAGCACCCTGCCGACGCGAAACCGCAGACGCTCGATGCGGGCGTCGGGCAGACGCGCGGCGACCGCCCGCAGCAGATGCTCGGCAAGGAAGCTGAGCTGGTGACTCCACGCACTCGAGCGAGTCGTAACCGTGAGGGTGCCGTCGGCAACGCGCGCCGGATGCGAGTTCTGCGCGACTTCGCAACCAACGATCTCCTCCCAGCCCGCGTCGAGCAACGCGATCGGTGGCTGCCCTACATCCGTTTCCGACGGCTGCCACTGCGCGATCGCCTTCGAGAGCTTTAGCATGTCGCGGCGGCTTGCACGCGGCCCTTCGAGATGCGCGCGAGATGCGCGCTTATAGGCAGCCCTGCCGGCAGATGCGTCGCCGTGATAAAGGCCTGCTCGTATTCACCGATTTCGGCCAAGAACGCACCGGCGCGCTCTTCGTCGAGCTCCGAAAGCACGTCGTCGAGGAGCAGAAGAGGCGCTTCACTCGACCGCTCGCACATCACGGCGTATTCGGCCACCTTCAGTGCGAGGACTGCGGTGCGCTGCTGCCCTTGAGAACCGTAGGCGGCCAGCGAGAGTCCGTCAAGCGTTAAGCCGATGTCGTCGCGATGCGGACCGGCGATTGCGCTCTTGCGCAAGCGCTCGGCGTCGAAACAGTGCGCCAGCCGCGCTTCGAGTGCGGCGCCAATCGCATCGCTCGTGGGCTCGATAAAGGCGACGTTGGGCTCGTACTCCACTTGGAGCTCCTCGGTACTCGCAAATCGCTCGTGGGCGCGCCGTGCGTTTTGCGCGAGTGCACCAATCAACGCGTGGCGCGCCAGCATGATTTGCGTTCCCGCCTCGACGAGCGTGCGGTTGTACGTCGCCAGCAGTTCCGGATCGGCTTCAATCGTTCCGCGAAGCAACGCACTTTTCTGTTGCACGACCTTGCGGTAGCGCGCAAGCTCATGATAGTAGCGCGGTTCGCTTTGAGACAAGGCGCTGTTCAAAAAGGCGCGGCGCGCGCTGGGCGTACCGCTTGCGAGGTGCAAGTCGGCCGGTACGAACGTTACGACGCGCATTCTGCCGAGATAGCCTGCATAGCGGACGCTGTTGGAATTGACCGTGTACGTCTTGCGCGTTCCTCGGCTCGACCGCTCAACCGCGCAGACCAGTTCGACCCGTCCGGCATGGACCGACGCTACGCCGCGAAGTACGGCGCGTTCGCAGCCTTGGCGCAACACATCGGCTTCCCGCGCGGTTCGAAACGATTTCCCCGTTCCGAGCATTGCAATCCCTTCTAAGAGATTGCTCTTCCCCTGCGCGTTGGCTCCGACGAAGACGTTCAGCCCCGCCGCCGGTTCGATCTGGAGTTCGGAGTAATTTCTGAAATCCGAAAGCGTCAACCGCTCGAGCAACACATTACTGTCGCAGCGGCATAAGCACGTAGAGCTGCTGGCCGCTCTCCAGCGGTTCGAGCGGCCGAATTGCAGCGGGTGAGAGCGGCCCTAAGAATTCGACGACCGTCTTGTCGCTCTTGATGTGGTTGAGAATCTCCACCAAATACCGGGCGTTGAACGCGATGGTGAGATCTTCGCCCTGCTGCTCGATCTCGAGCTCCTCGTATGCGTTGCCCGAAATATCGGAGCTGGCGGTGACCACGAGCGTTTGATTCGCGAAAGCGAGTTTCACCATGCTGGCACGATCGCCGGCAACGAGCTCGGCTCGACGCAGGCTCCCGATTAACAGCGGCGTGCTTACGGTGATTGCGCGATCGAACTTTGCCGGGACGACTTGTTGATAGTTGGGATACTGACCGTCGACGAGGCGTACGGTGATTGCGACGTCACCGCTGGTCATTTGAAGCTGATTGCTCTGGGCGCCGAGCGCATTGACCGAGATCTGCTCGCCGCTGCCGAGATTGCGCGCCGCTTCGGCGAGCGCTCGCGAAGGCACGATGAACTTCTCGCTCGCCGCACTGTTCTCCAAGGTCGTGACGAACTTTGCAAGCCGGTATCCGTCGGTCGCGACCATCGTCAGCGCGTTGCCTTCCACCTCAAGTAGCGTGCCCATCAATACCGCCCCGCGTGCCTCCTCGCTCGAGGCCGCAAAGATCGTGGCATCGATACCATCACGGAAACGCTTCCCGCCAATCGTGAACTGCGCACCCCGTGCGGCGGCAGGCAGCGGCGGGTATTCTTCGGCGGGAAGTGCGTGAAAGTCGTAATTGCTCCGTTCGCACTTTACGCTGGCGCGCGTTGGGGTG
Organism: Candidatus Cybelea sp.; assembly: GCA_036521295.1. Lineage (GTDB taxonomy): Bacteria > Vulcanimicrobiota > Vulcanimicrobiia > Vulcanimicrobiales > Vulcanimicrobiaceae > Cybelea. The sequence continues at coordinate 5,996 of DATDIA010000036.1, forward strand.
CCGGTAAGCTCGAGCGTTCCCGGCGACAGGTTCCCGAGGTAACTCGCAAAGAGCTTGGCAGGAACGGTCACCGAACCGCCTTCGGTCACTTGCGCCGGAAACGCGTGCTCGAGGGTCAGCTCGAGATCGGTAGCACGCACCGCGATCTTTCCGCCATCGGCCTGGAGCAAGACGTTGGACAGAATCGGCACGGTGGTATGCGCATTGACCACTTTGCTTGCGGCTGCCACCGCCGTAGCGATGTCTTTCGTCGTGCAGCTGAATCTCATCGTTTCCACCGTTGGTCGTGCGCGCTCATTTTCCTAGGAGAGAAGAACGTAAAGCCGTAGCAGTAGTAAGGCGGTGCATTCTGCGAACAAGTCCGCGTGCGCTTGTGTTTGCGCGGCTTTTACCTTGGGATAAGGCTGTGGATGGAAGGCTGGAGGTCATGCACCTTTCCACCACCCGCGTGCCGCCGGCACGCTATCCATGCCGAAAGGCCCAACCTTGTGCGCAGGGTGTTTAGGGATTCTGGCACATCGCGATGAGCTGACGAATCTTGTTGCGGTAGGCCTCGTCCCGTTGCATCTGTTCCTTAATCTTATCGCGCGCGTACATGACCGTCGTATGGTCTTTCTTGCCGAACTCTCGGGCGATCTGCGGCAAGGAATAGTTCGTCAGCTCCGTCGCGATGTACATAGCGATCTGCCGCGGCGCTGCGAGCCTTTGATCGCGGCGCCCGTTGTCCATCTCCTTGACGGTCAAGCCGTGCGCGCCCGAGACCGTCTCCTTGATTTTCCCGATCGTAATCCGATGCAATGGTGCTTGAGCGAGCGCGCTTTTCAAAACGTCGGCGGCGAGGTCGGTCGTGATTGGCGCTTTCGTGAGCGAGGCGTATGCGACCACTCTGATCAGGGCTCCTTCGAGCTCGCGGATGTTCGAGGGGATGACCTTCGCGATGAATGACGTCACCTCGTCGGGTACCGGAATGTTCTCGCTGCCTGCTTTCTTGCGTAGAATCGCTTCCCGCGTCTCTAAGTCGGGCGCCTGGATGTCGGTAAGCAAACCCCATTCGAATCGCGAGCGAAGCCGCGCCTCCAGCGTCTGTATCTCTTTGGGCGGGCGATCGGAAGAAATTATGAGTTGGCGTCCCGATTCGTGAAGCGCGTTAAAGGTGTGAAAAAACTCTTCTTGCGTGGTTTCCTTCCCGGCAAGGAACTGGATATCGTCGATCAGCAGAACGTCGACCTGACGGTAGCGATTGCGGAACTCGGGCGTACGATTGTTTTGCAGCGCGATGATGAATTCGTTGGTGAACTTCTCACACGTAACGTAGACCACGTTGGTGGCGAGATTATCTTGAATAACCCGATGACCGATCGCGTGCATCAGATGCGTCTTGCCTAAACCGACGCCTCCATAGAGAAAGAGCGGGTTGTAGGCATGGGCGGGTGCGCCGGCGACCGCTTGCGCCGCGGCATGTGCAAAGCGGTTGGAGTTACCGATGACAAACTCTTCAAAAGTGTAACGCGCATTGAGGTTTGCCGTTCGGAACTCCTCAAGCGGGCGAGCCATGAAGCCGGCGGCGGACGCGGGCCTCCCCTCGTTTGGTTCGGCCACCGAGAGTCGCAGCTCGACGCTCGTGCCAAAGAGCTCGCTCAAAACGCCGATCATCTGCGCGCGCAGCTTGCTTCCCACCCAATCTTGTGCGAACTTGCTATGCACCGCCAGGTGCAGCTCGTTTCCGTGGAACGATATGAAGCGGATCGGTTTGATCCACATCTCGAAGACCGGTTTGGAAAAGGTTCGTTCTAAAGTGTCAAGCGCGGATTGCCAGAGCTCGGTTGAGATCTCGGAGTTGATCGCAAGCACCATCCTCTGCGTCCTCTGCAACAAGCGTTAATTAGCGTTTAGAACATCACGCAGCGGGCCCCTATGACCAAGGAATCGGGCTGCGGCACCCCCGTAAGGGCGCAACCACTTGGCTTAATAAAGGCTTGCTCCTGCGAATTCTATGCACGACTTTATACACTTATCCACAAGTTCGCGCGAACGGTATTTTGGGGATTTTTCCGATTTATGAACCTGGGCTGACCGCAACCAGCAAGCGCTCGAATTGTAAGGCAGAATAAGGCCGAGAGACCGCGAGCAAGACCCCTGAGAGCGGTGTTTTCCACAAGCTTGTCCACAGGTGTGGAGAGTAAGGCCGTAGGTCCCCTTTTGAAAAGCGGGCGAGCGCCGCTAAATTGGATTGCACTTAGCCGAGGATGGAGCGATAGGTCGCACCCCAGAAATCCTAAACGGCCGAAGCCTGCATAGAGGACCGCCTTCTTCTGATCTCCTTGGACGTGTTCGATGGGGACCCCGATCGGGAGTAATGGCAGCGGCTGGATTTTAGTCTACGAGGCTGCCGAGGGGGTCATTCTTAAGCTGCTTGGACCGGATCGGAGGGAGGCTTGCGTAGGCGCCGAGGCATGCATAAAAACAAAACCGTTAGTGTTGTGACACGTCAATCGCAGTCGAGACGAACGCCGCTATCACCAGACCCAAGGAAACGAACCACAGTACTCGGAGAGTCGGACTCTGCCTAATGCTTTGCGAGAGCAGCATCAGAGTGCGAAAATCGTCAGAGGCGTCGCGAAGTGTCCAAGGTCCTTGATCGTCACTATACTATTCCATTATAGCTCGGTTGCACTCCGTAGCGTGGGGGCCAGCCTCAAACTAAAGTCACTGCCCGGGGGTGCACTCGTGCCGGACCTCGCTCGAAGCTAACGGACGTATCATGGTGCGCAAATGGTTGCCATGCGGCTTTTATGACTTTTTTCTCGTGCTGCTCGTGCCGCTCGCTTTCATCGGCGCATTGGCCAAGGTTCTTCAAAGCCGCGAGTACGTCGCAGTTGTGCTTTCGACTATCATCGTCGCCGCGATCGTCGCCCATTTTTTTGGACACCGCGCTAAAGATACCAAGCGCCACTAGCCGTCCGATTCACGTTGGTCATTAGAGACACCGTAGCTTCTGAGCGCTCGCTTGAGCGCTCCGTTTGCATTTCTGAACGGCTTTGTTACAATGGGCCGGCGATGTTCGACTTTGATCTCCAACTTTTCGCCTCGAAAAAGGGCGCCGGCTCGACCCGGAACGGGCGCGACTCCAATGCCCAACGGCTAGGCGTAAAGCGCTTCGGCGGCGAGCGCGTGCTCGCCGGGAACATCCTCGTCCGTCAGCGGGGGACGCACTTCTATCCGGGCTCGAACGTCGGATTAGGGCGCGATCACACGCTTTTCGCGTTAACCGACGGCATCGTCGAGTTCAACAGCCGGAGCAAGCGCAAACGAATCTCGGTGGTCCCGGCGGCGTAACCTCGGGATTCGCGTGCGCGGGGCCGTTAGGCCCCTTTTTGATGTCCGGCGAAAAATAGCGCGGTGCGATTTATCGACGAAGCGCAGATCACCGTTGCAGCCGGTGACGGAGGCGACGGTATCGTAGCGTGGCGTCGCGAAAAATACGTTCCCAAAGGTGGGCCGGCCGGCGGAGACGGCGGCCACGGCGGAAGCATCTCTCTCGAGGCGACGCCCGCGCTGACGACGCTCGTTGAGTTTCGCTTCAGGCGCAGTTTTTCTGCGGATGCCGGCAAGACCGGGGGAAGTTCGAACAAGTCTGGGCGCAGCGGCGAAGATTTGACGATTCGCGTTCCGGTCGGGACGCTGGTCTTCAAGACCCGCGCGGACGGCAGCGAGGATTTCGTGGCCGATCTCAAGGAGGCCGGTTCCCGTGTCGTGGCGGCGAAAGGCGGTCGCGGCGGCCTCGGTAATCAGCACTTC
>DATDIA010000037.1:0-8524 GCA_036521295.1 Candidatus Cybelea sp.
CAAACGGCCCGCCGGATAGCTGAATCCGGAGTTGAGGATTGCCGCGCGCACGCGTTCGCGCGCTTCGCCCAACGCGCGATCCGGAAGCCCGATGATTGAGAAGGCCGGTGTGCCCGCCGCGCTGTCGGCTTCGACGCGTACGACATAGCCGTCGATGCCGAGCATCGCGGCGGAAAAGGCGAGGGAGAGCATTGCGCTCCCTCTGCGCACCGTCTCGACGATGTCTAGGGGTCTGCGTTCCGGCCAAGAATGACGCCGCAATGAGCGCTACCTACGCGGCGTGGCTCAGCGCACTCGCCGAAACCGGAACGCTCGTGGTCATATCGGCGAGCGTCCTTGCCGCGCTCATTCAGCTGCGGCATATTCGGGCTGGGAACCAGCTGCAGGCGCTTCTCTCGGTCGAGCGCGATTTTCGGGCACCTGAACTCCAATCCGCGCTGATGTACGTCCAAAAAACGCTTCCGCAGCGATTGGAGGATCCGGCGTACCGGCGCGAGCTCGAGACGATCGGATTCGTCGATACGGCAGCACATCCAGAGATGACCGCATGCAACTGGCTAAACGAAATGGGAACCCTCGTCAAGCATGGCCTCGTTTCCGAGGACACATTTATGGATCTTTTCGCGCGATTGATCGTCCACTGCTGGCGGCAGGTTGCGCCGGCCATTGCGATCATGCGCCGTCGTCGCGGTGAGTTTCAGTATCACGACTTCGAGTATTTGGCGGTTCAGGCTGGGGCATGGCTGGAACGCAACCCCAGCGGTACGTTTCCTCACGCGTTTACGCGAGCTCCACTTCCCGATCGCTGGCGGGAGATCGATAGCCAAGAGGAGGTCCGAAACTAGCGCTGCCGCCTCCTTGCTGCCGTTGCGAGTGTAGGTCAGCGGGTTCTCCACAGTTTGCACAAGATAATGTCACAGGCTGTGGACAGCGGCGAAAACAGGCGGGATCGTGACGGGCGCCCAAAGCAGCGCAGGCATGGCACCATGAAGGAGAACGATTTGAAAAGAGCGCTCGCTCGAATAGCCACGCTCCTCGTCGCCATTACCGGCTTTGCGGCATGCTCGCATGGGACGTCGCAGTCCAACGCCTCATCCCCGCCCGGCACGGGTGCCGGGGCGCAAAAGAGCATTGGCGTTTCGATTCAGAATCGAGAGGCGCAGTTCTATCAAGACATGGAATCGGGCTTGCGCAACGAGGCAGCTAAATACGGATACTCGCTCATCGTCGTCGATGCGAGCCGCGACAATGCCAAACAGCAAAGCCAAGTCGAAGACTTCATTTCGAAACGCGTCGACGCCATCGTCCTAACGCCCTACGATTCTCAAGCGATTGGAAGCGCGATCGCCGAGGCGAACAACGCCGGAATCCCGGTCTTTACCGCCGACATCGCGAGCACGAGCCGGGAGGGTCACGTCGTCGCGCATACCGCCAGCGATAACGTTCAGGGCGGTTTCCAGGCCGGAAAGCTGATCTGTCAGGCGGCTGGTAAAAGCGGCAGTATCGCCATCATCGACGAACCCGAAGTCACGAGCGTTCAGGATCGCGTTCGAGGCTTCAAAGAAGCGATCGCGCAACTTTGTCCCAACGTGACGATCGTTGCCGACGTCGATTCCGGAGGAACCCGCGACAAAGCGAGCAGCGATACCGGAGACATCCTGCAGGCCCACCGAGACCTCAAGGGCATCTTCGGAATCAACGACGATTCCGCGCTGGGCGCATTGGCGGCGGTGAATGCAGCGAGTCTAACCGGAAAGATAGCCATCGTTGGTTACGATGCGACGGCTGAAGCCCGCAAGGCGATTGCCAGTGGAGAGATGTACGGCGACGCCATCCAGTTTCCAGCCAAGATCGGATCCACGACCATCGACGTCATCCACGATTATTTTGCAGGTAAGAAACCCCCGGCACTGGTGAAGATCGGCGTCGGGACCTTTACGCGCGCCACCGCCACATCGTCGCCGTAGCAGAACTTTCGATGGCGCCGTTGCTCGAGATGCGCGGCATCGGGAAGAGCTTTCCCGGCGTGCGCGCGCTCTCGGACGTTTCGCTAACCCTGCGCGCCGGAGAAGTCCTGGTCCTCGTTGGGGAGAATGGCGCGGGCAAGTCGACGTTGATGCGAATTTTGGCGGGCGCGCTTGTGGCCGACGAGGGTGAGATCTACGTCGACGGCGTCCGCGCCCGGATCGATACGCCGCAAGAGGCTGCGCGTCTCGGCATCGGGATGATCTACCAAGAGTTCACGCTCGTTCCACAGCTGACGGTCCCCGCAAACATTGGTCTCGGTGCAGAACCCACGCACGCCGGTCTTATCGACGCAGGCGCGCTTCGCAAGCGCGCGACGCGCGTCTTGGACGAACTCGGCATAGAACTTCCCTTCGACGTTCCGGTGTCGCGGCTTTCGGTTGGTCAACGGCAACTCGTCGAGATCGCGAAAGCGTTGGCAATGTCGGCGCGCATCATCGTGATGGACGAGCCGACCGCAGCGCTTGCCGATCGCGAAATCGAGCGGCTTTTTACAATCGTGCGGCGCCTCAAAGCGGCCGGTACCGGCGTTATCTACATCTCGCATCGAATGGAGGAACTTTCTCGCATTGCCGATCGCGTGACCGTGATGCGCGACGGGAAAGTCGTCACCACGCGCGACGCGCGCGATTTCTCATCCGAGGAAATTATCCACGCGATGGTCGGGCGGCGCCTCGACGCGCGCTTTCCCGTGCTTACCGAGCCGGACCCCGATGCACCGATTCGTCTCGACGTGCGCGGCTTGGAACGCCGCGATGCCGTCAACGACGTGAGCTTCTCGGTGCGGGCCGGCGAAATCGTGGGGCTTGCTGGGCTGATCGGCGCGGGCAGGACCGAAATTATGCGAGCGATTGCTGGTGCCGATCGGCCGGACCGCGGCCAAGTTTGGGTCGACGCGCGCGCGGTGCGGCCCGGGCATCTCGGCGAGGCGATTGCCGCCGGCATCGCATTCATCACCGAAGACCGCAAAGCGCAGGGATTGGTTCTTGGGATGACGGTCCGCGAAAACGTTACGCTTGCACACCTGCGGGATTTCGTCGATCGTGATTTGCTCGTGGACTTGGCTCGGGAGCGGGCCGCGACGGTGCACTTAGTCGATGAGTTGCAGATCAAAACGCCCGGAACCGAGGAGCTGGTGCGCAACCTCTCGGGAGGAACGCAGCAGAAGGTCGTGCTCGCAAAGTGGCTCCTCGGGAACGCCGGCGTCTTTTTGTTCGACGAGCCGACGCGCGGAATTGACGTCGGCGCCAAAGCCGAAATTTACAAGCTCATGCTCGAGTTAACCGCGCGAGGGGCGGCTATCGTAATGGTTTCGAGCGATCTCCCTGAAGTGCTTGGCATGGCGCATCGCATTCTCGTGGTACGCGACGGACGGATCGCGGCCGAGTTCGCTCGAGTGGACGCAACTCCTGACAAAGTCATAGCCGTCGCAACGGGCGCGGCGGCATGACGAAGCGAGACCGCCTCGCCTACGGCCTGCGCATCATCGGTGCCGCGGCCTTTCTCCTTGCGCTCGTTGCGGTCGTGGATGCAGCGTCGCACGGTTCGTTCTTAGAGCCGAGTAACATGGTCCGCGTTCTCCGCCAGATCACCTACAACTGCATCCTCGGCGTCGGTCAAACGTTCGTCATCATCACCGCCGGCATCGACCTCTCGGTCGGCTCGCTCGTCGCTCTGAGCGGCGTGGTGGCCGCGCTTTTTGCCAATTCCATCGGCTTGAGCGGCTTTCCGCTCATCGCTGCGACGCTGCTCGTCGCGGTCGCCGTCGGCTGCGCGGCCGGTTGGGTTAACGCGCTTCCGGTCGTCAAGCTGAATCTTCCGCCGTTCATTACGACGCTGGCGATGTTGGAGATGGCGGCCGGCGGAGCATTCATCCTTTCACACGGTCGACCGGTGGCGTTGCAGAGCACGGATTTTCAAAACACCGGAATCGGCTCATTTCTCGGCGGCGTCACGAAGACGCTGCACGTTCCGAATATCCCGATTCCGGTTATCTGGATGCTCGTCGTCGTGGTCGCCGCCAGCGTGCTGCTAACGCGCACGCGCTTCGGCCGGTACGTTTTCGCGATTGGCGGAAATGAAGAGGCGGCGCGCCTTGCCGGCATCAACGTAACCCGCGTCAAGACGGCCGTCTACATGATTAGCGGCGCCTGTGCTGCAATCGTGGGGTTTCTCTACATGGCGCTCTTCTCGTCAGGCTCGCCGCAAACCGGCACCGGCGACGAGCTGCTCGAGTCAATCGCGGCCGTAGTGGTCGGCGGCACGAGCTTGATCGGCGGGCGCGGCAGCGTCGTCGGAACCTTTTTCGGCGCGCTGCTCATCGGCGTTCTCTACAACGCGATGAACCTGCTCAACGTCGATTCTTATCTTCAGAAAGTGCTGTTGGGCGCAGTGATTCTGCTGGCCGTGGTCCTGGACGAATTGCGGCGACGGGTTTTCTCCCGCTAAAACCCGCGTAATTCGGCACTAAGGACGACGCGAGCTTAGAACGGGAAGTCGGCCTGGGTCAGGCCAACGTTCGTTCTTAGATCGTTGACGGTTTCGTCGAGCACGATCTGCGAACCGGAGTACATGATCTGCCGAATCGGCCAATGAGTCTCTTTGGAGAGATAGAGAATTTGTTCGGTTACGTCCGCGTTCGAGGCCGGGTCGGCGACTTTGAGTTCGAGGCGATCGGTGAGTACACCGCCGATTTTCCCCCCCTCGCTTTGCGTCAGTTTGCCGCCGATCGTCGCGTAATTATCCACGATGTGCTGCAGCAGTCCATCCGGGATGGTCGCGCCGCGGAGCGAAACCGCGCGAGGATCGTGAAGATCGACCGTACGGTGAAAACCCGAAAGAATGCCGCCTTGATGCCCGCTGATCTCGTTGGTTCCGGTCCAAACGCCGCCCGAACCTTTCCCGTCGCCGTCGAGGATTAAGGTCTTGGCGTAGTGAGGTTTCATGAACGAGTACTGATAAACGCGATCTTGCGTTGCCGTTCCCTTCGCCTCGTGTACGTGCAGGACGCACGTGTAGTCGTTGACGGCGGCGAATGCCTGGTCGAACGCGGTAATTTCCGGCGCGGTGTTCGCGGCGCAAGCGATGGCATACGATCCCAGGGCTAGCGTCACGCTGGCCGCAAGAACGCCGCACCAGGTGAATGAGCGACTAAAGTTCACAAAGAATCTCCCCTTGACGTCAAACCGGCTGCGAGCTGGACTGAATCGTCTCGTCGATGAGCAGTGTACCGTGTTTACCTTCTACGCCGATGAGCACATCGCATTTTGCATCGGCGGCAATCTCTTCGATCGTACGCCCCAGCGGCGCGCCGCTATACTTTCCCTCACGAAACGAGCCTAAAATGATGAGATGCGCTTTTTCACGTTTGGCGACGTCGAGGACCGCTTGTTTGGTCGAGCGAGCCTTGATCGTTTCGGTTCGGATTGAGACGTGGTTCACATTCGCAATCGTTTCGGCCGCACCCAGAGAATTGAGTGCGGAGCGCTCCTCCAGCTCCATCTCGGCGTCAGGCGGCAACGTGTAGGGAACTTCTATAATATAGAGCGCGAGTAGTTGGGAGCGTTCGCCGCGGGCCAGCTTTACGGCGAGAGCCATCATGTGAGCCGAATCGATCTCGGGCGAAAAAACGACCATGATGCTTCCCACCAGTTCCTGGAGCTCGCTCGCGGCCTGCTCGGCCATGCGTTGCACGTATGACGCGGGCGTGCGCAGCATCCACCGCAAGGTGGTTGCAACGGAACCGGCTATCAACAGGGCGATAAGAGCGCCCGCGATGGTGACGTGTACGTCGTCGGGGAGGGAGATCACGTGATTCCTCGCGCGCGGAAAATTAACGATAACCGGTGCGCGCCTAAAGCGATCATGGCTGCCCCGAGGACCAAGCCGGGAATTATCGCAAAGCCCGCGCGCAGCGATTCGAGCATGCGTGCGAGGATGAACACTCCGCAGAAGATCGTGGCGACGGCGAGCACACCCCGAACGAGCAGCATCGTTATGCCTGCTTCCCCTCGCGCCGTGCATCGCTCGCTTTGACGTTGACGATATATTCGTCCATCAGCTCGAGTTCGCCGGCGCGCCGAAGGATGTCGGTTTGGGCCTTACGCCAATCGTGCGGCTGCGAGCGAAACAGCGGAAGCCCCCGATAGCGCCGATAGATGAGGTAGATGATAAGGCCGAGCAGCAGCCAACTCGGTCCAAAGATCCGGCCGAGCGCGTGCGTGCGCAGCGTGAACATCAGAATAGAGAAAATTCCGATGAAGCCGACGACGGCGACGACCGGAAACTCGACGCGCTCGCCGCGAAACTGCATTGGTACGTTTAAGGGAATCTTGAATTTTCGCGGACTCAACGGATCGTTCAGGCGCAATGCGATCAAGCCGAGGAAAACGAACGAGTAGCTCGTTGCCGCGCCAAAAGCGTAGAGGTCGGCGAGGAACTCGAGGCCATTCTCGCCGTGAAAGAAATGCACGTAGAGCGAGGCAACCGACGGATAAAGCGCCGGCGCTGCAGCGAAGATGAGCTCGACGACGGCGATCGTCGAGAAGAAGACGATCGAGACCAGGGGAGTGCGGAACTTGCCATGCACGCGCTGAAAGATCGAGGGCAATAAACCACTGCTGCTCATAGCGTAGGCTATCCGCGAGCTTCCAAAGACGCCGGAGTTCGAGGAAATCAACAGCAGCACCGCGCCGAGAACGGGGACGTACAAAGCAGCGAAGGCGCCATAATACGGCACTTGTTCTGCGAGCAGCGCGACGGCTTTACCCTGGTTGTCGGCGTTGTGTGGAAAAATTTGCCAAAATTGGAGCGAGTGACCGGCGGCATCGGTTATCGGGTGCCATGGGTGTAACCCGAGCGCGAGGTTCGAATAGGCAAGCGCAAAGATTAAAATCGTCAAGATCAGCGCCACCGACGTGCGTGGAATAACCGAGGCGGGTCGCTGGGTCTCCTGTGCCGCCTGCGAGATCGACTCGAGGCCGACGAAGGAAACGATCGCCAACGACGTGCCGAGCATCAGCTGGTAGGGCGACGGCCAGTCGAACTGCATCGTATGAATCAGCAGATGGGGACGAAACGCGAAGAGAAATCCGAAGCAGAGGATGCAGGTTTCGCTGATGACGTCGAGCGCGGAAACGACTCCGTTGAAAGCGGTGCTCTCTCGAACGCCGACCACGTTGAGAAGACAAAGGCCGGAGACGAGTCCGAGCACTGCCAGAAAGTGGAACCACGGATGGATAGAGTTGACGAGTGCCGGAAGCAACTGACTCGTGTAGTCGACCGAGCTCCAAGCGAAGAGCGTGACGTCGATGGTGAAGTCGAGCAGCACCGCCCATCCCGCGATGAAACCGAAGATGTCCCCGAGTCCTCGCATGACGAAATATTGTCCGCCGCCGGCGACCGGGTACGTGGCCGCCAGTTCCGTGTAGGCTAACCCGATGCAGACGTAGACGACTCCCGCGAAAAGAAACGCGACGTTCGAAGCGCCCGCTGCCCATGCGAGCACGAGTCCGAGACCCACGAAGATGTCCGCTCCGACATCGGAGTAGCCCCAGGAAAAAGAGCCCCACGGGGTTACGCTGCGGCGCAGCTCCGGTTGTGCCGTCTTCGCTCGAGTCGCCACTAGGGGCTTGTCACCATAACCCGGCAGGCTCCTTAGAACGCGTTACGATGTAAGCTTAGACGATGATCGTCCAGCGTGACGACGTCGAATCGAATCTTGGCCGACGGCGCTACGATCTGCGCGTAGTCGGCGGCAATTCGGCGGAGCGTGGCGCGCTTGCGAGCGTCGACGGCATGTAATGCGGAGCCGAACGTTCGGGAATCACGGCGCTTCACTTCGACGATGACCAGCGTCGACCCGTCCAAGCAAACGGCGTCGATTTCGCCGCCCGGAACGCGCACGTTGCGCGCGAGGACGTCGTACCCGCAGGCAGCGAGAAAGCTGCTCGCGCGGTCCTCGCCTAAGCGGCCCTTGGAGTTGTTACTCTGCAAGTGCTTCGAAAGCTTCCAACGTGTCGAGACCGAGCGCGAGCTGGGCGTCGCGAACGCGCGCCCAATTTGCGCGATGATGGATGCTCGGACCGTGCAGGCGCAACGCCTGGAGGTGATGCATGGTCGAATAGCCCTTATGGAGCGCAAATCCGTAGCGTGAATCCTCTTTATCGAGCTCGACCATGAGGCCGTCTCGATAAACCTTTGCCACGATCGATGCGGCCGCGACCAGAGCGCATCGCGCGTCGCCGTGAACCAACGGCTCTTGGGGTCTCTCAAACGAGCGAATCCGAACCGCGTCGGTGATTAAGTACTCGGGCGCAGCGCTCAACGATGCAATGGCACGCTCCATCGCCAGGATGCTGGCCCAATAGATGTTGAGGCGGTCGATCTCCGCGACGCCGGCGCTGCCGACGGCCCATGCCGTCGCGCGCACCTTCACGATCTCGGCGATCTCGATCCGTAAGTCGGGCCGAACCTGCTTGGAATCGTTCAAGCCCTTGAT
>DATDIA010000038.1:0-5341 GCA_036521295.1 Candidatus Cybelea sp.
GGCATCTTCGACGGTATCGCCGTCATCGGAAATGCGACTGCACCCGCTTGTGCCAAGGCTGGGAAGTCGCACGGTTGGGCGCCTTGGCGCCCGCGCGTAATGGCTGCAATCGGATAGACGCGGCAGCGAGCATGCACGGCCACTTCTCGCATCAACCAGCCGATGACGGCTGGATCGTCGAGCGCCGGCTGCGTGTTCGGCATGCAGGCCACTGTCGCGAAGCCACCGCGAACCGCGGCTTGCGTACCAGTGGCGATTGTCTCTTTCTCCGGGAACCCGGGCTCGCGCAGGTGGACGTGCATATCCACGAATCCAGGCGCGACGACTGCGTGCGCGGCGTCGAGAATCTCTTCGTCGCCGGAGGCTTCGAGACGCTCTCCAATTTCGGCGATCGCGCCGGCGCGCAGACGTAGATCGCGCAGCGAATCGAGGGAGGTCGCCGGGTCGACGATCCTACCTCCTTTGATCAGCAATCCGCTCATCGGGCGTTGACGAGCAAATCCAGAACGGCCATTCGTACGGCGACGCCGTGCTGGACCTGCCGAGCATACCTCCAGCCTGCGAACTCCAAAACGGAATCGTCGAGCTCCACCCCGCGATTGTAGGGCCCCGGATGCATAACGATGGCATCCTGGCGCGCGAGGGCCAGGCGGCGCCCGTCGAGCCGATACCGCTCGACGTACTCGCGATCCGAGATCGGAATTTCGACGAAACGCTCCCGTTGAATGCGTAGCAGAATGATTGCATCGAGCGCCGGAAGGACCGCGTCGAAGTCACGTTCCACGCGGATCCTGGTACCCGCATAGCTGCTCGGGAGGAACGCTTCGGGACCGATCAAGACGACCGATGCGCCGAGCCGCGCCAGCCCACGAATCGTCGAGTGCGCGACCCGGCTGTGGAGCACGTCGCCGACGATTGCAATCGTGCGGTCTGCCAGCTCGCCGAACTCTTCAATAAGCGTGTAGATGTCGAGAAGCGCTTGCGTTGGATGGGCATGCACGCCGTCGCCCGCATTAATCACGTGGCCGTCGAATGCTAGCGCGATGCGTTGCGGAAAGCCCGCCTCATAGTGACGTACGACGACGACGGAGATGCCCAGCGCGCCCAACGTGAGGGCGGTATCCTCTAACGTTTCACCTTTGGTTGCAAGGCTGAGGTTCTTGGGCGCGAGATTGATGACGTGGGCACCAAGCCCTAATTGCGCAAGGTTGAACGACGTGAACGTTCGCGTGCTCTCTTCGAAGAACATATTGACGCAAGCTTTCCCCGCGAGCAATGGCCCCGGCGCGCTACGTTCGAACTGCGCCGTCCGATCGAAGATCAGCGCGAGCTCCTCGGCGGTCAAGTCGTCGAGGTCGATCAGGCTACGGCGTATCCGCACTTAGTGTCGTGTCTCCCAAGTTCGATGTATAACGCTAGCCGGATGGTGAGGCTCGGACAAGGAGCGATGAGCGACAAAAGCAGCGCTTTGCGAGCGAAGAGCGACACGGTCCGAGCCCGCCAAACGGCTAGCCCTTCGGGTCGCGGCGGCGGATGCGTGCCGGCTTTGTTGCTCGTCGGTTTCAGAGCTACGGCTCTGCGCCCTCCTCGCGCCGTGCCGGCACGCTCCGGCGCTCGCGACGTTATGCAACGAACTTGGGAAACACGACACTAGGGAACCTGACTTTCCACGATCGCGACTTCGTCGGTTCCCGCGGGCTGGGGTGCGAGCACAACTTTGACGTGCTCGCGCGGTGTGGTGGGCATAAAGCGCCCGACGTAATCCGGCTGAATGGGAATTTCGCGCAGGCCTCGATCGACGAGAACGCAGAGGCGGATGGCAGCCGGTCGCCCGAGATCGGTAACCGCATCCAGCGCGGAGCGAACCGTACGGCCGGTGTAGAGCACGTCGTCGACGACCACCACGATACGACCCGCGAGGTCGAGCGGAATCCTAGATTCGGGAAGCTCGTGCGTCACGCGATCGTCGCGGTAGAGATTGATATTGAGAAAGCCGAGGGCCGGGGCGCGTCCGCTTATCCGTTCGATCTCACTCGCGAGACGCTCCGCGAGCGCTTCACCTCCGCGCCGGACCCCGAGCAACACGAGACCCGCAGCCGCCTCATTAGGCTCGAGAATTTGATGCGCCAGCCGCGCAATGATCCGCTCGATCTCGGCGCTGCGTGCGAGTACGCGGCGGTCGGCAGCCGTCGTCACGCAGGCTCCTTTAACTCGTCCAATGCCGCCTCCACTCTAGCAAGCTCGGCGCGATAGGCCGCGAGCTTTGCTCGCTCTTTTTCAACGATGCTCGCCGACGCTCTCGTGACGAAAGATTCGTTGTCGAGTTTACGCTCGCCGCGTTCGATTTCAGAGCGCAGATGCGCGGCCTCCTTGCGATAACGCTCCACAAGCACGTCCCTGGGTGCGCGCACCGTGATAGCGGCAAACGCGGCTTCGGTGCTGTCGCCCACGGGCGCTGCGCGCTCGATCGAGGCGGTGGTGAGCAAAGCTAAGAGACCGGCCATCTCATCCGAGACGTTTGCCGGAAGATCCAGCGCGACGCGATCTCTGGGGTGCAGGCCGAACTCGGCCCGCAGGTTGCGAACGCGCTCGACCGTGCGCTGGAGGAGCGTAAACGCACGCGCGTCCGCCGGAAACGCTGGAACCTCGAGTGGATCGGGCCAGTTTGCCGTGGCGATCGTCTCGCCATCGTGCGGCAGCGCAAGCCAGATCTCTTCACTGATAAACGGCGCGATCGGATGGAGCAAGCGCATTGCAGCGTTCCAAACGTAGGAGAGTACCGGCGCCCTGGTCGCGCGGTTCGCATCGGCCTTGGTCGCCTCTACGTACCAGTCGCAAAACTCGTACCAAATAAATCGCCACATCGTTTCCGCCGCATTGCCGAAATCGTACTCATTCAACAGTCCTCCCATGCGCTCGATCGTCTCGCGAAGGCGTGTGAGAACCCAGCGGTCGGCAATCGTGAGGGCCGATGTAGACGGCACCGACATCGCCGGCGGGAGGGCCTCGGGCAGCGCGAGGATGTACCGCGTTGCGTTCCAGATCTTGTTGTTGAAGTTTCGGGCCTCTTCGCAGCGCGATTCCTGGTAACGTATTTCTTGGCTCTCGAGCCTCATCTGTCGAAGGATCGAAAAGCGAAATGCGTCGGCGCCATACTTTTCAACCAGGTCCATCGGGTCGATCACGTTTCCGATTGATTTAGACATTTTTCGGCCCGCGGCATCGAAGACGAGCGGCGTAATGACGACGTTGCGAAACGGAATCTCGCCCATCACGTGCAGACCAAGCATCACCATTCGCGCGACCCACAAGAATATGATCTCTCCCGCGGTGATCATGACCTGGGAGGGATACCAGCAGCGTAGTTCGAGGCTCTCATTTGGCCAGCCGAGAATCGAAAACGGCCAAATACCGCTCGAGAACCACGTGTCGAGCGTATCCGAGTCGCGCGTCAGCTCTTGCGTTCCATACGTGCTCAGAGCGATCTCGAGCGCGGCCTCTTCGCTTTCGGCAACGACTTCTTTCCCGTCGGGCGTGTACCAGACCGGAAGCCGGTGCCCCCACCAGATCTGGCGCGAGACATTCCAATCGCGGATGTTTTCCAGCCACTGTTCGTAGGTGCGCCCGTAGCGCTCGGGCACGAATCGCAAGCGGCCGGTGCGGTATGCCTCCAGCGCCGGCGCGGCCAACGGCGCCGCCTTGACGAACCATTGCAAGGACAACAGCGGCTCGACGACGTCGCCGCTGCGTTCGCTCGTCGCGATCGAATGACGCCATTTTTCAGAGGCCACTAGCAGTCCGAGTTGCTGCAGATCCTCGACGATCCGGGCGCGCGCCTCGAAGCGGTCGAGTCCCGCGTATCGGCCAACGGGTACCTCGTCGCCGCGTATGCGGGCATCGGTTCCGATGACCGACGGCATGGGCAGCGAGTGGCGAACGCCGATTTCGTAATCGACCGGATCGTGCGCCGGCGTGATCTTGACCGCGCCGGTTCCGAAGTGGGGGTCGACTGCCTCGTCGGCAATGATCGGAAGCGCGCGTTCGAGCAGCGGCGGTAGCCAAGCACTGCGCCCAATGAGCTTGGCGTAGCGCGGATCGTCCGGGTCGACCGCGATCGCGACGTCACCGAGCATCGTCTCCGGTCGCGTGGTCGCAACCTCAATTCCATCGCCTCGATCGTCTCGGGAGAACGGATAGCGGATGCGCCAGAGGGTGCCTTCCTGCTCGACGTGTTCGAGCTCCGCATCGGAGACGGTGGATTGTGCCGTGGGATCCCAATTGACCAGCCTCGTGCCGCGGTACAAGAGTCCCTCGCGGTAGAGCCGCACGAAGACCTTGCGCGCCGCCGCCGAGAGACTCTCATCCATTGTAAAATGGGAGCGCTGCCAATCCGCTCCAAAGCCGAGCCTTCGGAACTGCGCCTCGATCTGGCCGCCGTAGATCCGGGACCACTCCCAAGCGCGTTCGACAAAACGCTCGCGACCGAGATCTTCCCGTCGCACACCCTCGCGCGTGAGCTGTTTTACGAGGACCGTCTCCGTGGCGATTGCGGCATGGTCGACGCCGGGAAGCCAGTCGGCGTTTTCACCGAGCATTCGGTGGTAGCGCGTGAGGACGTCCATCGGCGTGTACGTGGATCCATGGCCCAGATGGGCGCGCGCCGTCACGTTTGGCGGCGGCATGCAGATAATAAATGGCGGCCGCGCCGGATCCGGCTCCTCGTGAAAGTAGCCGTTACGTTCCCAGCGCTCGTAGAGGCGCGCTTCAACCGCTTGAGGGTCGTAGTGTTTCGGGAGGTCCATGCGCTCAGGCATGAGCCCTAGGCGGGCATGTCCTTCTTCTGCTCGTGATAAACGAGCGTCGGAGACTCTTTCTTCTCGATGACGTCCTTGTTGACGACGCACTTCTTGACACCCTGAAGCGAAGGCAGGTCGTACATAACCTCGAGCATCGTCTCTTCTAGGATCGAGCGCAGACCCCGAGCGCCGGTCTTGCGCCGCTGTGCCTTGCCGGCAATCGCGATCAAGGCTTCTTTAGTGAACTGCAGATCGACGCCATCCATGTTGAGAATTTTCTGGAATTGGCGAACGAGCGCGTTGCGGGGTTCGGTGAGGATCCGGCGCAGCGCTAGGTCGTCGAGGGCGTCGAGCGTCACCACGATCGGCAGTCTTCCGATAAACTCAGGGATAAGCCCGAATCGAAGGAGATCTTCGGGCATCAGCTGCTGGAGGAGCTTGCCGACGCGAAGCTCGCGCTTCCCCTCGGGTTGCGCACGGAAACCCATGTTGTTGGCCGCAACCCGCGACTCGATGATGCGCTCGAGACCGTCGAACGCCCCGCC
>DATDIA010000039.1:0-4803 GCA_036521295.1 Candidatus Cybelea sp.
CCGACGACGGCTGCGAGACGCTCGAGACGATGGCGCCGCCGCGGCGCAGCACGGCGAAGGAACGCGCCTGCGTCTCGCCGCCGACGGTGTCGATGACGGCATCGGCGTTTTCGACTTCGTCTTCGAAGCGGTCGGTGCGGAAGTCGATGGTCTTTTCCGCTCCGAGCCCGCGAAGGTAGGCGGCGTCGCAGGCATCGGCAACGGCGGTTACGCGTGCCCCCGCCCAATGCGCGAGCGCAACGGCGTAAGCGCCGACGTTACCGGCCGCTCCCTGCACGAGCACGCTCTGTCCGCGCTCGATCTTTGCACGATCGAAGAGCATCTGCCACGCGGTGACCGCCACGACCGGCGCCGATGCGGCTTCGACGAAGCTGAGCGAGGAGGGTTTTACGGCAATTGAGTCTTTCGCGGCGAGCGCGTACTCTGCGTAACCGCCGGTAAACGAAGAATTCGTTACGCCGAAGATCTCCTCGCCCGTGCCTTCGACGACGCCGGCAATATCCGAACCAGGCGTGAGTGGCAGAGGCTGCGGCAGGCCGCTCTGCCCAGCGCGAACCAGCGCGTCCCAAGGTCCCACGCCCGCCGCACGAACGTGCACGAGCACTTCATCGGGACCGGACTGAGGAACCGGCACCTCCTCGAGCTGCAGCTCGTCGATGCCGCCGAAGTTGTGGATAACAATTGCTTTCATTGCTTGCACGAGTTTACAAGCTTTCGTCGCCCTTCGACAAGCTCAGGGTGACACCGTGGGGCTCAGGATGACAGCGGCGGGGCTCAGCTTGACACAAGTATTGGGTGATAAAAGCAAATGTGTGAGCATTTGTGTGGCTCGAACCTCTATCGGCGGCCGGCTCAGAGCGTTACCGTGGTCCTATGAAGCAAACGGCACTCACGATGATAACTATGGTCTCTGCCCTGCTGCTTCCGCAAGCCGCTTTAGCCTTTCCCGTCGATTTCGGTCCGGGCTTCACAACTCACAGAGTCAACGTGGACGGCGATGTGGTAAGCGTTACGGTTGGCGGCCACGGTCCCGCGGTCGTGCTGATTCACGGCTACGCAGCGGATTCTCGCATGTGGAAGCCGCTGGCGATCGCGCTTGCGCTGCACTTCACGGTCATCGCGCCCGACCTGCCGGGGATCGGCAACTCGGCGATTCCGGCCGGTGGATCGAATATGAGCTACGCCGCGCGACGCGTGCGCGATGCGGTGCATGCGCTGGGATATCAGCGGGCGAGCGTCGTGGGGCCTACGCACTCGCTCTCACTCGCCGATCGCGAAGGGTACGTCGCGGCGTACTCGCGGCCCGGACGCATGGCGGCCGGCTGGGCGTACTTCGATTCCTTTCCGCAGACGGCCGTCGACTTTGCGCGGCTAGCTACGACAAAGCTGCCGATGCCCGTGCTTTCGATCGGCGGCGATAAAGCCAACGGTGCCGCGCTCGGCACGCAGGTGCGCGCGGTCGCCGAGAGCGTCACCGTCGTCGTTCTCAAGAACACCGGCCACTGGCTGATGGAAGAGAATCCGCAGCAGACGATCCCGGCACTGACCAAGTTTTTGGAGTCTCACTAACAACCTTAGGAGTCCCTACCACAATGACAAACGATACCACGACGAATCTCTCGCGGCCGATCGTGCTGATCCACGGCCTGTTCTTGAACTGGCAGAGCTGGGAGAACTGGACGGAACGCTATCGCGCGCGCGGCTTCACGGTCTTTACCCCGGGTTGGCCCGGCCTCGATAAAACGGTCGAAGAGCTGCGCGCCGATCCCACGCCGCTGACGCAACAGAGCCTCGGAAAGGTCGTCGACTATCTCGACGCGTTCGTTCGCAAACTCGAGGAACCGCCGATCATCATGGGCCACTCGTTCGGCGGCCTCTTCGCGCAGCTGCTCGCCTATCGTGGGCTCGGCAGCGCGGTCGTCGGGGTCGACCCGACGGCACCGGCAGGCGTCCTCGACCTCCCCTTCTCGACGCTCAAGGGCTCGGCGCCGGTGCTCGCCAACCCGTTCAACATCGGCAAAGCCACGATGCTGACGCCCGGACAGTTCCAATACGCCTTCACCAACACGCTCTCCGACGACGAGAGCAAGAAGCTCTACGACCGTTATGCGATCGCGTGTGCGGATCGCGTGCTCTTCGAAGGCGCCTTCGAGAACTTCGCACCGCATTCGCCCGCGCGCGTCGACGTCAAAGGCGAACGCCGCCCGATTCTCTTAATCGCCGGCGGCGAGGATCATTTGGTGCCCGTCGACTTCACGCGCAAGACCTGGGATCTCATCTCGGAATCGCCATCGATGACCGCATTCAAAGAGTTTCCGGGGCGCCCGCACTTCACCGGCGCGGTCCCCGGCTGGGAGGCTGTCGCAGACTACGCGCTCGAGTGGGCGCTCTCGCCAACCGCGTCCTCACCGTACAGCGAAGCGAGCCTTACGTAACCGAGAGTTTAAAAGAAAGAGGTAGATCATGGCCTATCTGACCCTCCGTGACGGAACGGAGCTCTATTACAAGGATTGGGGTACGGGACAACCCGCGCTCTTCAGCCACGGCTGGCCGCTCGATGCCGACGCCTGGGAAGATCAGATGCTCTTCCTGGCGGCGCGTGGCTTTCGCTGCATCGCGCACGATCGCCGCGGCCACGGCCGTTCGAGCCAACCCTGGAACGGCAACGACATGGATACCTACGCCGACGACGTCGACGAACTCGTGCGCGCGCTGGATCTGCATGACTTCATTCACGTCGGACATTCGACCGGCGGCGGCGAGGTCGCGCGCTATATCGGCCGTCACGGAACGAGCCGCGTCTCGAAGGCCGTGCTGATCAGTGCGGTTCCCCCGATCATGCTCAAGACCGACGCCAACCCCGGCGGGCTGCCGATGGCGGCCTTCGATCAGCTGCGCGCCGCGGTGCAAGCCGATCGCTCGCAGTTCTTCAAAGACTTGAGCGCGCCGTTCTACGGTGCAAACCGCGACGGCGCGAAGGTCTCGCAGGGGCTGCGCGACTCGTTCTGGATGCAGGGGATGCTCGCCGGAATCAAAGCCTGCTACGACTGCATCAAGGCCTTCTCCGAGACCGACTTCACCGAGGATCTCAAGAAGATGGACGTGCCGACGCTGATCATTCAAGGCGACGACGATCAGATCGTTCCGTTCGCCGATTCGGCGATGCTCTCGGTGAAGCTGATTCCCAACGCGCGCTTGGAGGTCTATAAGGGCGCGCCGCACGGGCTCTGCTCGACACTGAAAGATCGTGTCAACGCCGACCTCCTCGCCTTCTTCGGCGCGCCGGTCGCCCGGGAAGTTTCGCTCAACTAGTTAGAAGGGGCGTCCCGCGAAGCCCGAAGCATCGGGCATGACGGCTTCGCGGGTGCCGGCCTTCGGGTACGTCGAGCGCGGCTACCGGCGCGAGACGCACGCACTACGCGAAACCGTCGCGCGCCGAAGTTACGATCTGTTGGTGGAGGCGATCGGGGCGAAGCTCACGCCGCAGCGCCGCGCGGCGATGCTCGAGCAGGGCGCGAATCTCGAGGAGGAGATCGCGGTGCGCGAGGCGCTGCAGGTCTAGGCCGGCGCAGCGTTCGTCCGTTCGTTCCAACGCGCGACGTTGACGCCGAAGACGATCAGCCAAAGGGTAAGGCCGATTTCGGCCAGGATGCCGGTCGCGAACATCGCGATGAAGGTTACCCCCGCGATCGCCGGGACGGCAAGCAGCGCAAAGCTGTTTACGACGTATGCGAAGCCGGCAAGCACCAGCAGAACGCCGAACGCCTTGGGCAGATACGTCGATTTGAAGATCAAATAGCCCAGGAGCACGCAGTGGATGCCGAAGGGGACGAGCGCGATTCCGAAGGCATAGTTATAGAGTTTGATCGAGAGCAGCGCAAAGGCTTGGAGTTCGTGCGAATCGACCGCCTTCAAGTAGGCGCCGCCGCCGAGCAACAGCAACGGCACGACATGCAGGGCGACGATCGCACAGCCGATCACCGCTTCGGCGAAACGGAAGAATGCCGAGAGCAGCGAGAGCGCCGGGTTCACCGGACGCAGCAGAATGAAGAAAATCACCGCGAGCGGGATATCGCACGAAAACGTAATGAGTTCGGAGACGATCGAGAGGCGCCACTGGTTCTGCAAGCCCATCAGGTGTGCGGCGGTTGCCGCCGGATCGCCGGATACGACGATTCCCGACTGCAGCGTCATCGAGATGAAGCCCGTCACGAAGATTAGGAGATAGAGCCAGCCGCCGGTGCGCGCGTAAACCTGAGGCGAAACCTCCGCAGCAGTGCGGCCCCCCATCGCAATGCCCTCCTTATGCTTGTTTAGGTGGTTGAGGTGAGCATTGTTTCATCCTTCGACAGGCTCAGGATGACACGCCGACAGACTCAGGATGACACGCCGACAGGCTCAGGATGACATTTCCTTTAGCGCCTGCGCGAAGCGCAGTCCTGAGCAAGGCGCGTAGCGCCGAGCCGAAGGGTCAGGATGACACTGGACGGGAGCTAGGGGCCAAGCGTACGGTCGCAGAACGCCCTTCGCACTACCTTTAGTAATCGGAGGCGGCATATATGCGCTTGCGTGGAGTTTGGCTAGGCTTAATCGTTCCCATTCTACTCGTGGGTTGCTGGCGATCACCTTCGGGCTCCGCGCTTCCTACGGTGCAAGGTTTAGAGCGCTCGCGAAGTTCATCGCTGCTCTCAGGCAAGATTACGCACGTCGTGTTCATCGTGCAAGAGAATCGCACGTTCGACAACATCTTCGGCGGTCCAAAGCCGTTCCCGCAAGCCACCGCCGCCGACTCCGGTAAAGCCG
>DATDIA010000040.1:0-4182 GCA_036521295.1 Candidatus Cybelea sp.
CAACAGCGTCAAGGGCGACTCTGCGATACGCGCGCCGGCGTTGCAGGCGCCGGCGAAATTGCGATTGACGTCGTGGCGCAGGTATCGCACCCATGGGAAGCCGGCGATGGCCGCCGGCGTTTCGTCGCTGGAAGCGTTATCGACGACGATCGTTTCGAAAGAAAGGGAATGTCCCTCGCGCAAGCGGTCGAGTTCGCGCAGACAGCGCGCCGTCAGCCACCAGTTATTGTAGACGGGGATGACGACGCTGAGTTCGAGCAATGTCTACGGCCGTACCCGAATTTCTTCGAGCAACTCGCGCTTCGTCTCGGGAACCATCGAGCGCACGAAGAGTATGGTTACGATGCAGAGCAACGCGTAGATCCCGAAGGTAGCTGGGCGCCCCAAGCGTTCGACCATGGTTAAAAAGAACTGCGAAACCAAAAAGTTTCCGACCCAGTTGGCGAGCGTCGAGAGCGACATTCCAAGGCCCCGTACCGGCAGAGGAAAAATCTCCGAAAGCAAGAGCCAGAGTATCGGCCCGAAGCTGAAGGCAAAGCAGCCAACGTAGACCATCATGCTCGCAAGCGCAGTGGTGCCGAGCGATCCCGAAAGATGCGGCCGCGCGAAGGAATACGCCAAAACCGCGAGAGCCACGAACATGCCGCTCAGGCCGGCGTACAGCAGCGGCTTGCGTCCGACGCGATCCACGAAAAAGATCGCGATGAGCGTCATGCCGCAATTGACTGCGCCGACCAAGGTTTGGGCAAAGATCGAGGCGGATGCCGAGGCGATGCCGGCCATTTGGAATATCTGCGGGCCGTAGTAGATAACGGTGTTGATGCCGGTGATCTGCTGCAAGACAGCCAGTGAGACGCCGATGAAGAGCGCAAGGCCGATTGCCGGCTGCTTGAACGCCTCAAAGCCCGCGCTCTTTATACGCAGGCTTTCGAGAATCGAGTGCTCCTCGCGCGCGCTCGCGTCGGCGTCGGCGTAGATGCGTTGCAGAACGTCGCGCGCGCGGACTTGGAGCGCGATTTTGAAAAGATAGCGCGGACTCTCGGGCATCGCGAGCATTCCGCCGATTAGAACCAATGACGGCACGATCGCCAGTCCCAACATCCAGCGCCACTGAGCGCCCGCGGCGAGGGCGTAATCGATGAGGTAGGCCGCTAGAATTCCGATGGTGATCGCAAATTGATAAAGTGAAACCAGCGCGCCGCGCGTCGACGCCGGCGCGACTTCCGAGATGTAGAGCGGCGCTACGACGGAGCTGAACCCGATTCCAATGCCGACGATAAAGCGGCCAACGAGCAGAATCGCTTCATTCGGAGTCAACGCCGAAACCATCGCGCCGGCAAAAAACGTTACGCCGGCAGCGAGCAGCGTCGCCCGTCGGCCGATTCGATCCGCAGCGCCGCCCGCGACGACCGAACCAGCCATGCAGCCGATGAGCACGACGCTGATCGTGATTGCCTGCAGCCGTGTGGGGAGGGCGAAATCTTTCGTGATGAAAAGGATCGCGCCTGAAATGACGCCCGTGTCGTATCCGAAGAGCAATCCGCCCAGCGCCGCAATCGATGCAACTAAAAGAACGTACGCACGCATGCAGGCGCTTTTGCAAACCGCAGAGCAACGCTCCTCCAATGGAGCTCGTGCCCGTTTGGCCGGCAGCGCTCGAGTACGCTCGCACCCACGGCTTGCACGCGCTGGTGGTGTCACGCGGCGGCGAGCTGCTCGCGCAAGAATACGCCAACGGTTTTAACGAAGAAACGCCGCACCCGATTTACAGCGGGACGAAAAGCTTTTGGGGGGTCGCCGCGCTTTACGCCTGCGCAGATGGGC
The DNA here is from genome assembly GCA_036521295.1 of Candidatus Cybelea sp. GTDB lineage: Bacteria > Vulcanimicrobiota > Vulcanimicrobiia > Vulcanimicrobiales > Vulcanimicrobiaceae > Cybelea. The sequence goes on from DATDIA010000040.1 coordinate 1,825, forward strand.
TGCTCGCGCTCGACGAGACCGTCGCCGAAACGATCGATTCATGGCGCCACGACCCATGGAAGCGCCGCATAACCCTTCGCATGCTACTCTCGCTTACGGCAGGCTTCGGCTTCGGCGGCTTGGGCGCCAGCGTTCCATCCTACGATCGCGCCTTGGCGACGCCGCTTCGCGATGAGCCGGGCACGCGGTTTGTGTACGGCGGCATCCCGTTGCAGGTTTTTGGCGCCGTCTTCGCATGCAAGCTCGCTGCTCGAAAACTTACGCCGCACGACTATTTGCGCGAACGCATCTTGGAACCGGCGGGGGTGCACATCGCCGGTTGGCGCAAGCTGAACGACGGGACGCGGCCGTTGCCGACGGGTGCATCGCTGCGCGCGGCCGACTGGCTCGCGTACGGCCGCTTCGTTCTGAGCAACCGCGGCGCGCTCCAGCCGTGCTTCGAAGCCTCGGACGCAAACGCTCGGTACGGTCTGGGGTGGTGGTTGGGCGTGCGTGGCGCGCCCACCGATCTCGTGTACGCGAGTGGCTCGGCAGGGCAAGCGCTCTATCTCGTACCCTCTCTCGACATGGCGATCGTTCATTTCGGGAAAAGCTCCTCGTACCGCCACGAGTCGTTTCTGAAGCGCATGTTCGCCAGCGTTCGACCGGGAGGAGGGAGGCCTGCCCCTCGGAATAACGCGGTCCGATGAAAAGCGACCCGGCTCGACAAATTATGCTGTTGGGAACGTTCGCGTATTCGATCGCGGGCTGTTCGCAATCGTCCTTACCATATATGCGCGATGGATTGCAAGCGCTCAACTCGACCGGAGCCGGCAAGATCGCGCACGTCGTCTATATCGTGCAAGAGAACCGCAGCTTCGACAATATGTTCCAGGGCTATCCCGGCGCCGACACCGTATCCAGCGGCAAAAATTCCCATGGCGAAACGATCAAATTAGTGCCTTTTAGCCTGGGGCGACCGTACGTGATCGACCACTCCGCACGAGCGATGTTCGCTGCGTGCAACGGAAGGGGAAAACTACCCGGAACGGATTGCCGAATGAACGGGTTCGATAACGAAGAAAGCTTTTTCGGTCCGTCAAATCCCGAATACGTCTACGTGCCGCATGATGAATCGCAGCCTTACTTCGACATGGCGCACGAGGGGGTTGTGGCGGACAGAATGTTCCAATCTCAGCTCGACGAGAGCTACGTCGCGCATCAGTACGTCATCGCCGCGCAAGCGGATTGGAGCGTCGATCTGCCGACCGGGTCATGGGGATGTGGCGGGGGATCGTACGATACCGTTACGACCATTACGAAAGACCGCGACCCAAACGGTCCAAGCATTAAACCCTGTTACGATTATCAGACGCTTGGCGACGAGCTCGACAAAGCAAAGCTCTCGTGGCGCTTCTACGCAAGCTCGTACGGCAGCGCCTCGAGCGACGCCGGTGCGGAGTGGTCGGGCTACATGGCCGTTAAGCACATCCGGTACGGGCCCGATTGGAAGAAGGTCATCTCGCCGAACTGGAAGTTCATCACCGACGTGCGCGCCGGCAAACTCGCCAACTTTACGTGGATCACGCCGGTCTGCGATGACTCCGACCACGTGAACTGCCCCGGCGGCTACGGCCCTTCGTGGGTCTCGGCGCTGGTTAATACGGTCGGTAAGAGCAAGTTTTGGGACTCGACAGCCATTTTCGTGCAGTGGGACGATTGGGGCGGTCTCTACGATCACGTTGCGCCGCCATACGAGGACCGCGATAGCCTGGGCTTCCGCGTCCCGTTGCTCGTGATCTCGCCGTACGCCAAGCACGATTACGTTTCGCACGTCCAGTACGAGACGGCGAGCGTGCTGCGCTTTGCCGAAGACCTCTTCGGTCTCGATCAGCTCGCCGCGGCCGACAAACGCGCGAACTCACCTGCACTCGATTGTTTCGATTTCTCGCAGAGACCACATCGGTTCGTGAAGATTGCGGCGAGGTATCCCCCCAAATTCTTCATGCACCAATTTCGCGACGACTACTTTGCGCCCGACTACGAGTGAGGCTCAGGGCGTTACCGCGTTCGTTCCGTCGAGCGGCTTGACGCCGGCTCTCTTGAGGGCTGCTTGCAGCGGCCCCAGCGAGCTCACGTAGCCGTTGTAGCCGGCTATTGCGGCGGCATAGGCTGCGTCGAAGCGCTTCGCATAATCGAGCTGCGCTGCAGTCGGCGCCAGCTGGGGACCACCCAATCCCGTAGTCCGAGGAACGGACTCGCGCAACGAACCGCTGCGCTGAATCGAGTCTTCGTCGTTCTTATAATCGGCGGTGAGCGCCGCGAAGACCGGCTCCCATCGCCGCTGAGCATCGGCGATTTGGGCTTCGACCGGCGCGT
>DATDIA010000041.1:0-5338 GCA_036521295.1 Candidatus Cybelea sp.
GAAGGCGCTCGATCGATTGCAAGGCGGCGCGGTGGTAGTCGGCCAGTTTATTACGCTGCACGACCCGGGGGTGATGGTCGTGACGATTGGCGGAGATCATGGGAAGCAGGCAGAGCAGCGCGTGCTCGAGGCCCTGACCACGATGCAGCAACCCATGGACCGGCAGACATTCGAAGCCGCGCGCGAAGCATTTCTTTATCACGTCGCTGCCGATACGCAGACTCCGCAAGAGCGCGCCGACAATTTTGGCTGGTCCACGGTCGAGGGCAATCTCGATTACGCTCCAGGAAGCATCAATGGATCCTACCAGCGAGCGGCGCGCGAGCTCGATCCCCAATACGTTGCCGACGTCGTCCGGCGCTATCTTGGCAAACCCGTCGTCGTCGATCTGATCGCAGCAGCCCCGCAAAAGGAGTCGTCTCCGTGAAGCCCTTGTCGTTCGTTTGTGTTGCGGCCGCTTTTGCGATTTCACTATGTCCGCGTCCGGTCCCGGCGGCTGCGGCCGCAGTGTCGATTCCAAGCGTGGAGAGCTCGGGTGGCGTTACGATCGTTAGCCAGCCCGATACCGCCGCGTCACTCGTCGGCGTCGCCTTCGTGGTCCGCGCCGGCCTCGATCGTCAAACCATGAAACAGAACGGCTTGGCAGCGCTCGTCGCAGAAATGATCGTGCGTACGCCGGTCACGCTTCCGTTCGACTCCACTCAAGGCAAGCCGGCTCAGGGTAACGGGACCACGCTTCCGCTCGAAGACGCGGTCGCTGCGCGTGGCGGTTCGGTTCACTTTACCGTCGATTCCGGCGACGTGCGATTTTACATCGAGGCACTGGCCGAAGACGCTCCTGCCGTTCTCCAGCTTTTCCGTAACGCGATCGCCGCGCCGGACTTTTCACCCGCAACGGTGCGAGAGTCGCGTACGGCGCTCGTACGACAGATAGCGCAGAGTCAACAGGTCGCGCTTCAAGTCGGCCTCGACATGCTCAATCAAGCATCCTCGGCGCAGGCCAATGCCGGATTGCCCGAGCTGGGCACGCCTGCCTCTCTTGCGCAATTCTTCGCCAGCGACGCGCGGGCATTCTATCGCGCATACTATCGGAGCGGCGGTGCGCTGATCAGCGCCGCGGGGCGGCTCGACGCACTCCCGCAAGGTGCGCTGGCTATACTCTCAACTGCACTTCCGCAAGGAACGACGACGCCGGTTACCGTGCGAGTGCCGGCATTGACCGGTGCAACGCACGAAATCGTCGCGCATCGGGATATTTCGTCACCGTGGTTGATCGCCCAGTATCCGGCGCCGAACGTCAACAGCAACGATTTTGGTCCGATGCTCGTTTTGGCGGCTTTCGTCCGGCGGACGCTCTCGGACATCGCGCAAGTCCCGGGCGTCGTCTCCCCAACCTTCGCGTCGCACTCGGTTGGTGCCGTTTACGCGTACGATCGGGCGCCCGCGGCTTTGGTGCTGTACGTCAACGGTGGTTTGAATGGTAATCCGAGCCGCGCCTTCGCAACGGCGCTTTCCGTCGTAAACGTTCTCGCCGCAACGCGGCTCCAAGGCTCAATCGAAGAGTTTAAGGCAGAAGCGGCCGGCGATTTCGCAAACGACGCCACGACACTCGAAACGCGGACCTGGCTCGCCGCCGTCTTCTCGAGGGAGAGCGAATCGCCCGACTTTATCAAACGCGCTCTGGCTGCGATCTCTTCGACGACGCCCGACGACTTGCAGCGCGTGGCCCGGATATATCTGGGCAATCCGACGATTGCGCTGGTACTTCCCCGCGGCACGAATTTGCAAGACTAAACGGTGCAGAGCACACTTCGCCTTTCGTCGCTTAGGCCTGAACGAAATCAATGCCTCTTCTGCATCGCTAATTGAACGTTGCGCTCGTTCACGACTACCTGAACCAGCGCGGCGGCGCAGAACGGGTCTTTGGCAGAATCTCCCAGGCGTGGCCGGACGCGCCGATTTTTACGGCGCTCTATGACGAGCGCGTTCTCGGCGACCTCTTCCCCGCGCACCGCGTTCGCGCTTCGTACCTAGCTCGAATCCCTTTTGCAAATCGCTATTTTCGCGCGCTCGCGCCGCTCTATCCCGCAGCGTTCGAAGCGTTCGATTTTGGCGAGTTCGATGCAATCGTTAGTTCGACCACGGCGTGGGCAAAAGGCGTGCGCGTCCCGCCGAACGCCATCCACGTTTGTTATATCAATACGGTCAGCCGTTTTGCGTTCGCCCGCGATGAGTACGTCCCCCGGCCGGCACGCCGGTTTCTCGAGCGTTTGATCGAATGGGATCGCAAAGCGGCGCAACGTCCGACGCGCTTCGTTGCAAACTCACGAAACGTTGCCGAACGCATCCGACGATACTACGGTCGCGACTCCGACGTGCTTCACTGTCCCGTCGAACTCGATCGGTTCACCGTTGGAAAAGCAGCAGGCGACTACTTTATCGTCGCCTCGCGCCTGCTGCCATATAAGCGCATCGATCTCGCGATCTGCGCTGCGTCGCTGGCCGGGGTCAAGCTTCTGATCGCGGGCGCCGGTCCCGCGGAGCGATCGCTCCGAGAGCGAGCCAAAGGCACGACGACGACGTTACTCGGCTACGTTCCGGACGCGCGTCTCAACGAACTGATGGGAAACGCTCGCGCCGCGATCGTGCCGGGAGAAGAAGACTTCGGACTCGTGCCCCTGGAGGCGGCCGCGGCCGGACGCCCAACGATTGCCTATCGCGGCGGCGGCGCGCTCGAAACGATCGTCGAAGGCGAGACCGGCGCGTTCTTTGATGAGCCCACTGCCGAATCGCTCGCGGCGGCGCTGCGCGATTTCGACGCCACCCGCTTTGATGTTCGTCGCTTGCGCGCACAAGCCGAAAGCTTTTCGCCCGCAAAATTCATAGACAACTTAAGAGCTATCGTCCAGCGTGTCTACCGAGAGAAAATGGAGCGAACCGGCGAATCAGAGGGCTAATGAGAAGCGTCGGAGTTTTTTGGGGCCAGCCATGGATGGCTGCTTCAAAAACTTAGTTCTCCCCAAAAAATGGACGAGCAGGAGCGAACGGGATGTGAGCGACGGGCGTCTTCGAATCAGCCCTCTGGTTCGCCGGTTCGCAGCGGTTTAGAAATGCGAGCAACGTACATTGCGGTGGCGGCTTTTGCGGCAGTCTATATCGCGCTGGATTTGAACAAGCTCTACGCGCTGCGGTATGGAGCCGATCTCGGAACGTATCTCCAGACGCTCGTGAACTTGCAGCACGGTTCGTCGTGGAATTATGGCGAGTGGAAGCATCACTTCCAAGTGCACGATTCATGGATCCTGACTTTGCTCGTACCGCTTGTGGCTCTCTTTCCGTATGCGCAGACGCTGATCGTCGTGCAAGTCCTGGCGGTTGCGTGCGCCGCGATTCCACTGGTTCTGCTGGCCGGCGAGCTCGGCCTGACTGCGACGGCAGCGAATTTGCTCGGCATTGCGTACCTGCTCTCGCCGGCCGCACAGGGCTTGAGCTACGATAACTTTGCGGAGAATGCTTTCGTCCCGGTGCTTGCACTGTGCGGCGCTCTCGCGGCGCGCAAGCGATCGTTGTGGTGGACGCTGCTCTGCGCGCAACTCCTGATGGGACTCAAGGAAGATCAGATTCTGTTCGTGCTCTGGTTCGCGGCGGCGTGTGCCCTCTGGTGGGACCGGCGCATCGGTCTGGCGCTGGTCGGGCTGGCGGTGGTCAACGCAATGGGTTTTTGGAGCTTCGAGCACACGCTCGGCGCGCACCCGAACGACCCGGGCTATTCGCTCGAGGCTTTCAATCCGGCGAGCAAGCTCAGCATGCTCTTTTTGCTGCTCGCGCCGTTTGCGTTTGCACCGCTTGCGATCGGGCGATGGCTCCTGCTTGGGCTACCCCTTGCAATCGAGATTATTTTCATGCGTCCATGGAACTACGAACCCAGCCGCGTCGGCTCGCATTACGTCGCGCCGCTCTTTGCGGCGACGGCTACGGCGGCGGCATTCGGCGTGACGCGCTACGGTCGTTTTGCGCAATACCTGGTTCCGTCGGCGCTGGTCGTGATGCTGCTTTTCAACGACACGGTGCTGCGGCCCGCGCGCTGGCCCTTTATCGTGGATTGGAGTGCCTACGCGCGCGCGGTCGCTCTGCGCCGGAGCGGTCAAACCGTGCTGCTTTCGCGGCATGACGAAGGGGTTTGGGCGGTCGCCGCAGCCAACCCGGGCGTCCGGCTCGATCCGCATGTCGATCCGCATTTTCCGCGGTGCCCCGCGTACGACACGAACGCGGCGGCATTTTTTGCAAGCCTCGTCGGACGCGCATCGTCTCACCTGTGCGGCGGCGTCCCCGTGCCTCACTGATGGAGCTCACGAGGCTGGCCATACCGGCAATCCGTGAAGATCGCGGCCGGTTTGCCGCTTTGCGTAACGCGCGTGTCCTAATCTATTGGCCGCATGGCTTGGGCGACTGGGTCCATTTTGGCACCGTCGCACCGTTGCTCGAGGCGTCCAACGCGTACGCAATTACCCGTTTCGGCGACGACTACGTGAGCCTGATGGAAGGAAGCTCTCCAATCGAGGCGCTCTTGGGCGGCGTGCGCTCACCCAGCGACGGCGCGTCTTTCGGCGCCCGCCATCTGGGGATGCGCTTGAGTCAGTGCGATGGGCGAAAGGTAGGCGTCGTGCTCCCGCCTACGCTCGACGTTGCGGTAACGCGCTTCGCGCCGAATGTCGTGCTCTGGACCGATTATCCCGAAACAGAAGGGCGCACGCCGTTCCCGTTTCACACGAAAGCCCGGAATCTGATACGACTTTTGGTGCCGTCTGAGCGGCTCGCGGGCGTCGACCTGACCGCGCCCTTGAGCAACGTAATTGACTTCGCCGCGCCCCCCGAGACGCAACGTCGCCTCGACGAACGATTGGCGCAGTTCGCAGGACCTGCGGGACGCCTCGCCGTGATCTCACGAAGTGGCGTGACGGCGGCACGAAAGAATTGGGGCGACGGCTCCCAAGCCCGCGCGTTCGCTGCTGCAATGCGTCGCGAATCGACGGACTGGCGCTTCATTTCGATGGATGACGAAGATCTCGGCGAAGGTGCGGCCGGGTTCCGTGCGCTCTTCGGCGACCTCGATGAACCTTTTGCGCGAGTATACAAGGCGCTTACCAAACGCACCGACCTCTTCGTTGGAATCCCGGCCGGTCCGCTGCACCTCACGATGGCCCGGGGAGGCATTCCCACGATCGGCATCTGGGTCGCGCACCACCCGGACTGGTACGACGAGCCTAATCCGGATGCAATTCATCTCGTCGGGCGGTACGTTCGAGAGCGCGCGTTCGAGCGGCGTCCGGCAACGACG
>DATDIA010000042.1:0-12804 GCA_036521295.1 Candidatus Cybelea sp.
CGTTATCTGTACGCCGGAGGTTGCCGCGGTGCGAGACGTCGATCGCGTCGTCGGCTTGCTCGGCAACGCTTTTCGGCCGCAGCTCATTATTAATCGCCTACGCCCGCAGCTCGTGCGCAAGGGTAAGATGCTCTCAATCGAAGACGTCAATGGCATCTTGCGTCTGCCCCTCCTCGGGGTGATCGCCGACGAGCCTGAGATCATCGTTACGACCAATCGAGGCGAACCGCTCGCGTTGCGCGCAACGACGCCGACGGGCGCGGCGTACCATGCCATCGCCGCGCGCGTCGCGGGAGAGGATGTCCCGGCGCCGATTCCAGCGACGGCAAAGGCGTCGCTCTTCGAACGGCTCGGCTCCATTCTGGGCGGGAAGCGCCGATGATCGAGTTCTTAAAACGGTTCTTTGGCCAGCATGGCTCGAGTGCGACGGCAAAGGAGCGCTTGCGTCTCGTCTTGATGACCGATCATTTGGAGCTCGCGCCCGAGATGATCGAAACCATGAAGCGCGATCTCGTCGACGTGATCTCTCGGTACGTGGAGGTCGATCGGGAGAAGATCGATGTCAGTTTCGAGCGACAGGATCGTACGCTCGCCATGCTGGCAAACATTCCGATTCTCTCGGTCACTCGACCGAACGGAAACGGTTCGCGCACGAGCGAGGAGGTCAAGCCGCCGCAAGCAGCAGCCTCTCCTGAGGCCACGCCGAGCCGAAAGCGGCGCCGGCGCAAGAAGAGGGTGAGCCCGGCATCGGCGCCCGCTTCTGCTACGGCGCAATGAAACGGATCCCCGCGCAGCGTAAGTTTTAGACCGTGGCGGTGCTCGCGCTCAGTAGCGACACAAAGCGCTATTTGCGCAATTTTAACTGGCTGCTCGCGGCTGCCGGCGTGCTCATTGCATTCGTCGGCATCGTTTGCGTGCGCTCGGCGGGGTTGCGCGCACCGGATGCGGCGGGCGAGTTCCAAAAGCAGATTCTCTACTTTCTACTCGGCATCGCCGCGATGCTCTGCGTTTCTTTCGTCGACTATCGTTCGTGGAAACGGTGGGCGCCGGGGCTATACATCGTCAACCTGATCTTGCTGCTCTTTATCTTGCGCGGCGGTCATAGCGCGATGGGAGCGCAGCGTTGGATCGCGCTTGGTCCGTTTGGAACGTTTCAACCCTCCGAGCCTGCAAAGCTCGTGGTTGCAATCGCGCTCGCCGCGGTGCTCTGTCGCGGAACGTATCAAAACATTCAAGAGCTCTGGAAGCCGCTACTGGTCGTGGCGATCCCGGCGCTATTGATTCTCAAGCAGCCCGACCTCGGCACATCGCTGGTGTTGCTGGCGATCATGACGGTGGACCTCTTCTTTGCGCTACCCAAGCTCGGCGACTTCGGCATCTACTCACTGGGAGTGCTGGTGGTTGCCGCCGCCGCGCTGGGCACAAACGCGGTGCTCAAACCGTTCCAGCGCGCTCGTCTTTTCGTCTTTCTCAATCCGCGAGCCGACCCGCAAGGCGCCGGCTACAATCTCAATCAATCGAAAATCGCGGTCGGCAACGGCGAGTGGTTCGGGCGCGGCCTCTACCACGGCACTCAAACGCAGCTCAACTTCGTCCCCGAGCATTCGCGCGATTTTATCTTCACGGTCCTGGCCGAAGAATGGGGCTTTGCCGGCGCCTCGGCCGTACTGGCGCTCTACGCCGCCGTGCTCTACGGAGGAGTCCGCACGATGCTGGCGGCACGCGACCGCTTCGGTTTCCTCCTCGCTGCTGGTCTCGTCGGGATGCTCTGCTTTCACGTGCTCGTCAACATTGGGATGACGATCGGCATCATGCCGATCACCGGCATCCCGCTGCCGTTCATGTCGTATGGGGGCTCCGCGATGCTGACCGACTTCGCGGCAATCGGCATCCTGCTCAACATTTATGCGCAGAGGGATCGCGACGTCTTAGGCAACGCCTAACCCGCTCGGCCTCATCCTCGAGGCGACGCGCAGGTCGATCTGCCCAAGGCGGGAAAAGAGGCAGCAGCAATGCCGCGAGGCTCCGTTACGTGACGAGGGGCCGCCGGCAGAGGTTTTAAAAAGTTTTTTTGGGAGCTAGCCGTCGCGGCGAAACCGCCGCCCGCAGGCGCACCTACAATGGGAAGCGCGGTGAGAGGCAAGCTCCAGTGATTTGAGGACAATTTGTCGAGCGAGATATTGATCTCGAGCGACCCTTGGGAAAACCGGGTCGCCATACTCGAGGACGGCGGGTTAGCCGAACTCTACATCGAGCGCGAAGAGAAGGTCATCGGCTCGATCTACAAAGGTAAAGTGCAGAACGTGCTCCCCGGCATGGGCGCTGCGTTCGTCGACATTGGACTGGGCCGCAACGCCTTTCTCTATGTCGACGATATCAACAAACAGCCGCTCAACATCGGGGATGTTGAGATCACGCAAGGACACAGCGGCTTTACGATCAGCGAGAAGGTCAAGCGCGGCGACGACGTGCTCGTACAGATCGTCAAGGAGCCGCGCGGTCTTAAAGGCGCGCGAATTTCAACGAATATCTCGCTCCCGGGCCGCTACCTCATTCTCATGCCGACCGGCAAGTATTCGGGCGTCTCGCGCAAGATCGACTCCGCCGATGAGCGCAACCGGCTCAAAGTCGTCATGAAGCGCATTCGGCCGGAAGGTATGGCGACGGTCGTGCGTACCGCGGCTGCGGGTGCCGGCGAGGCCGAACTGATCGCCGACCTCGGCGTGCTGATACGGATGTGGCACGGCATTCTCGAGACATACAAGCGCGCAGCTTCGGCGACGTTGCTCCACAAAGACATGAATCTCGTCTACAAGGCAGCGCGAGACTTTGTTACGGCCGACGTCGACCGCGTCTTGATCGACGATGAGGAAGAGTATCGGAAGATCCGCGACTTCTTGCAGCTTCTCGGGCCGCAATACATCGGACGGCTGGAATACTATAACTCCGGGCGCTCGCTCTTCGACGACTACAAGATCGACGACGAGCTGCAAAAGCTCATGAAGCCGAAGATCAATCTTCCGTCGGGCGCGTCAATCGTCATCGAGTCGACCGAGGCCTTAACGGTCATCGACGTGAATTCGGGGAAATTTACCGGTGGCCGTAATCTCGAGGACACGATTCTCAAAACCAATATCGAGGCGGCCCAAGAGATCGCGCGTCAGGTACGACTCCGCGATATCGGCGGCATCATCGTCGTCGATTTCATCGACATGGCGTCAGAAGCTTCGCGCGAGATGGTCGTCAAGACGATGGAAGAGAGCCTGCGCCGCGATCGCACGCGCGCGACGATCCAGTCATTTTCAAACCTCGGATTGCTCGAGTTCACGCGCAAGCGGATTGGCAGGGACCTCGGCAGTCAGCTTCGCGGCGCGTGCCCGACCTGCAACGGAATGGGCAGCGTCATGTCGGCGCAATCGGTCGCAATCGAAACGTTCCGCCGGATTCGCAGCCAAGCGAGTAACGGCGTGGCGGGCGACGTGGTCGTCCACGTCGCGCCGACGGTCGCCATGCAGATGGATTATTGGTACCAAGAGGAGTGCGATGCGCTGGAGCGCGCGATCGCACATCCGATCCACGTTCGGGTCGATCCGATGATCCATCCGGAGAAGGCGCGAATCGAAATCGTCGCCGGATTCAAAGACCACAAAGCGCACGTCGTGCGCGTCGGCGACGAACATGAGGTCGAGCTGCTGCCGGGACGCCTGCCCAACGCGACGTCGGTGGCCGCCGTCGTGGAAGGGCGCCTCGCGGAGGTTGAGAACGCGGCAAACAGCGCCGGGAACTTCGCGCGCATTCGCATCATCGACGTTGACGACAAAGACGATCGCGTCCTCGCCGAGCTCGTCACCGCGGACGTGAAGCCTCGTCGAAAACGGCGCGGTCGTCGCGAAGAGATCTCTTCTGCCGAGCAGACGAGGCAGCTACGGGAGCTTGCCGAAGACGCCGCTCGTCAATCCGCATCGCGGCCCCCAATCGGCATCTCGCCGGTTACCGAGGAGGAGGAAGCGCAGGACAAGGCGCTCCTTGCCGAGCGCATCGGCGAGGCGCAACCGGATGCCATCATCATCGCGCAGGGCGCGGTGCAGCACGCTGCGACCGACGGCCGCCGGAAGCGCCGTCGCCGCCGACGCGGCCGGGAACGCGACGAAGGCTTGGCGCGCGAGGAACCGGCAACCGCGCCGGAGAGCGCTGCGCCCGCTGCGCAGCTTGATCCGCCCATTTCGACCAACGGCGCCGGGCAGAATCGTCGCCGTCGCCGTCGCCGTCGCGGGCGGCGCGGTCGAGGAGGCGGCGGAGCTGCTCCTGCGATGCCGGATCGGCATATTTTCGAAGTCTCGTCCGACGGAGCGGCCTACCCGACCGGCGCGATGGCGCCTCCCGAGCCATCACGCGCCATAGCCAAGGTTAGCGAAGCCGCGCCGCCGGCCGTCGAAGCACCACCTCCGAGCCTCTCGGCGCCGGCAGAAGATCCCAAACGAACGAAGCCGTCACGCCGGCGCCGGAGCCCGCGCGCTGAGGTCGCCGGAGAGTTGGAAGGGAGTGCGAGCGCGCTTGCGCTTCCTGCTCCTACCGCGAAGACCCGGCGAGCGCGCAAGACCGCACCGCCGGCGACCGAAGATGCGATCGAAGCAAAACCTGCCGCCACGCGCAAGCCGGTTCGCAAGCGAAAAGCCGCCGCGGCGACTTCTCGCAAGAGGCCGTCCTAAAGTTCGCTGGCTCCGTTCTCCTCACTCGAGCGGGCGAGCTTATCTTGTAGATACTGAATCGCGCGAGTGAGCTGTTCGTCTTTGGACGGCTGGCCGAACTGCGGGTGCTTGTTCTCGCCGACCAAGATATCGGGCGTGACGCCAAGATGGTTGATGTCGCGGTTTCGCGGCGTCAGATAACGCGCAGTGGTGACCTTGATCGCGCTCTTGTCAGGAAGCGGAATAATCGTCTGCACGACGCCCTTACCGAAGGTCTTGGTGCCGATGATCGTGCCCACGCTGCTGTCTTGGATCGCGCTCGAGGTTATTTCCGAGGCCGACGCGGTGTAGCCGTTTACGAGGACGACCAGCGGCAGCGGATTGATCGCCGTGTCATCGGCGTCGAGCGTCGTAATATTCGAGGCTCGTGATTCGACCGAGACGATGGGTCCGCTGGAAATGAACTTCGAGCTGACCGCGACCGCGGCTTCAAGATAACCGCCGCCGTTGTCACGAAGGTCGAGCACGAGCGCACGCGCGCCTTCCTGTTGCAACCGGCCGAGCGCGGTGTTGAGCTCATCGCCGGTATCCCTGCCGAAGACGGTTAAGGCGATGTAGCCGATCTTGCCGGGCATCATCTTCTCGTAGACGCTCAGCTGATGGATCTTGGCCCGAGTTATCGTGATCGCTTGGGACAGAGCGGCGCTGTCGCGCGCAATCGTAAGCGTGACTTTGGTGCCTTCCTTGCCGCGCAGTTTTCCGCTCGCCTGCGCGAGGCTCATACCTTTAGTGGACGCGCCATCGATCGTGGTGATGAGGTCGTCCTGCTCGATCCCAGCCTTATCGGCGGGACCGTTCGGCACGACGTTCTCCACCGAAATGTACTTCGTCTTGTCGTCGACTTGAATGACGATCCCGGTTCCTCCGAAGTCACCACCATCGAGGCCCTGATTGAGACCGGCGAAGTCTCTAGGGGTCAAGAAAACGGTGTATCGATCGTTCACCGATCGCATCATGCCCTCGAGCGCGATGTAGGTAAGAGCGTGCGCGGTGAACTTCGCCTTCGATTCGGTCGCAGCGTTTTCGACTTCGCGCTCGATCTCGCGCACGTTGACCGTCGCGGTCTCGCCCGCGTGCATGATCGGAAGCTCCGCGTTCTTGACGCCGGCCGTTCGCATCGCCGCGAGCAATTGCGCCCGAATCGCGTCGAGGACCACTTGAGGGTCAACCTTTTTATAAAAATTGTCGGTCAAATAGCCATAGCTCTCGGCGATCTCGCCCGCGTCGACTGCGGAGAGGTGCGCCGCCTGTGCCGCAGAGGCGGCCGGAACTTGGATCAGCGCGGCGCCCAGCGCGCCGGCCCAGAGAAGCGAAAAAAAGCGTTTCATGATCTCCATATCAACGTATTGGAACGTGAAATCGTGCCTTTGCGGCGGCGAGCTGCTTGTCGGCCGGCGTATCGATAAGAGCCGGGTTCGGGTCTTGTTCGACGACGATGTCGGGCTCGATGCCGTGGTGCTGGATATCGCGCCCAGCCGGCGTGAGGTAGCGCGCCGTCGTGATTTTTAGTGCTCCCTGATCGGGTAGTGGAAAAATGCTCTGTACCACGCCCTTACCAAACGTGCGCGTGCCGATCAGCGTCGCGAAGCGATAATCCTGCAGAGCGCCGGCGGTAATCTCCGAAGCGCTCGCGGTGTATTTGTTCACGAGCACGACGAGCGGATGAAGGCCGCCGATGGCGTCGCCTAGCGCCTCTTCGGTGGTTCGCTGGCCGTCGCGGCGAATCGTCGACACAATTGTGCCCTGCGGGACGAAGAGGCTCGATATTTCGACTGCGGCGTCGAGCAGTCCACCACCATTATCGCGAAGGTCGAGAATGTAGCCGCGCGCGCCGCGACCGCGTCCGTCGAGCAGCGCCTTTCGCACTTCGTCGGGCGACGTCGTGCCGAAATCCGAGAGACGGATGTAATCGAGGCCGCCTTCGATTTTAGCGCGCACGGTCGGCACGTGGATGATTTCGCGAAGGATTGCATAGGAACGCTCCCCGGAAGCCGCATTGTACGGGTGCGCTCGCAAGCGAACGATCGTTCCGGCCTCTCCGCGAATCATTTCCTCGACGCGATCGATGCTCAAACCGCGGACGGGCTTACCGTCGACGGTGTCGACGACTTCGCCCGGCTTCATTCCGGCGCGAGCAGCCGGCATCGCTTCAATCGGCTGAACCACGATCCGGCCGTCTTTGAGCTGATAGATGTACACGCCGATGCCGCCGAAATTGCCCCCCGAAAGCGATTCGTTAAGCCCCTGAATTTCGCGCGGCGATAGATACACGGTATAGGGATCGTGCACCGAATTCAGAATGCCGCGCAACGCCGCGTCGGTGAGATCCTCGCGTCCGCTCGATCCTAAGTTCGCTGCATAATGCTGCTCGGCGAAGGCAAGCACCTCGCCCGCGCGTTCGCCATCTTGGCTGGGATTGCCGACTGCCGATTCACTCGGGAGGGCGGGATTGCCGATCTTCTTCGCGTTCAGAAGGCTCCTCAACGCAGCAATTTCGCCTTCAATCGGCGTTTGAGGATCGATCGGCTTATAGTAATCGCTTTCGAGCTTGCGCAGTGCCAGATTGACAAGCACCGATCCAGATGCCGCGCGTGGCGTAAAGAGATCGCGGAGGTCGCCGGTCGTCGCGACTTCGAGCACCGACTGCCCGGCGAACGCCCCCGTGCGGTAACCGATGAAGAGCGCGCACGCCGCCGCGAATGCGACGACGAGTAGGGCTGTCAGCAAAAGGCGTAGGGAACGGATCATCTGTCCTTATCAGTACCCGGCTTGGCCGGCGAGGAGTTTCTTAATTCGGAGGATACTCGTTAAGTCTTAATGGAGCCGGGGCGCGGGGTCAACTGGTCTACCCGCAATTCGTACCTCGAAGTGAAGATGAGGTCCGGTCGATTGCCCGGTGGAACCGACCGCGCCGATGGCCTGACCGCGCTGCACCGACTGCCCGGTCGACACGTACATCGCCGAAAGGTGGCCGTAGCCGGTAGAATAGCCACCCCCGTGATCGATGAGAATGTAGTTCCCGTAACCGCCATACCATTGCGCCATAATCACGGTCCCCCCGGCCGCCGCGGTAACCGTCGTCCCCGAGGGCGCCGCAATATCCAGCCCTTGATGGAATTCTGGGCCGCCGCCGAACGGGTTGGACCGCCACCCGAACGGTGACGTAATCGTTCCGGTCACCGGCCATGAAAAGGCACCGGGGCCGCTCTCGCTCTCGACGCCACCGGCAATGCCGGCTGCCCGTCGCTGCGCCTCGAGCTCGCGCTCTCGTTCGAGAATCAAGCCTTCGAGCTGGGCCTCCTCGGCTGCGGACAGGTCCTCCATCTGGGCCACTTCGGATGCGACGCTGCGGCGTCGCGCCGCCGTGAGGGTTACCAAGTTCTGACGCTCGCCGGCAAGCGAGTCGAGCTGACTGCGCGCCTGTGCCTGGGCTTCTTCCTGTCGTTGCAGCTCCAGGCGCGTGCGCTCGAGATCGGCTTCGATTGAGGCAACGCGCGCTTCGGCCGCCCTACGCGCGCGCACGGTGCGCTCGTTCGCGGCGATGAGCAGCCGGAGGTCCTCCCATCGCTCGACAAACTCGCTGAAGGAGCGCGATGCGATCAGAGCGTTCATGTACGTGAGATCGCCGTATTCGTAGATATCGACCAATCGGCGCTTGAGCAGGGCATCGTGCAGCCGCAACGACCGCCGCGCGGCGTCAAGCTGGATCTCGTTCCAATCGATCCTGCGCTCTGTAGAGCTCTGCTGCACTTGGAGCGAATCGATCCGACCGTTGACCTGGCCAATCGCGGCGTTGGTCTCGCTTAGCTGGCGCTGTAAGTCGTTGTAGCGCAGGGTGACCGAATGCAGCTCGGTGCGTTTGGCGTGAAGTCGTGCCGAAATTTCTTGGGCTTTGGCTCGCTCCTTCGCAATGCGCTGCTCGATCGTCGTCCCGCCGGCGATCGCCGGAACGAAGGCGAGGGTGACGGCGAGAGCGGCGAACCGAGAATGCATCAACGCGCTAAGTCCGCAGGTGACGCCCGACCGAGATCCACGACGCGACGATCCCGATCGCCATGCCGGCAACGATAAGCTCTCCCGCGAGCACACGGGCATCGAGGGGTACGACGGTGAGCTGCGCCCAAGGCAAGGCATCGAGCAGACGAGGCCAGAGCGTGGCCCGAGCGATGGCGAGCAATCCTAGAGCCAGCAGCGCGCCGATCAGGCCGTCGAGCAAACCTTCACAGATAAATGGCAAGCGAATGTAGGTGCTCGTCGCACCGACTAGCTGCATGATCGCGATTTCGCGGCGCCGCGCGAAGACCGTCAGGCGGATGGTGTTCGAGATGATGATTCCCGCGACGGCGAAGAATGTGACGATCACGGCAATGCCGATGCGGCGAAGCACTGCGCCCAGCTGCAGCAGTCGCTGCACGATCTTCTGGCCGTAGACGACGTTTTGCACTCCGCTCAAGCGCCGAACGCTCGCTGCGATTGCCGGAACGTCATCCGGGATGCGCGCCTTGATGCGGAACTTGTCGGGTAGGGGATTCTCGGTGAGCAGCGCGGTATCGATGGCGCCCGCCGTTCGCTGGCGCAACTCCGCCAAACCCTGCTTCTTCGAAATGAATGCGGCCGACCCAACGCGCGGATCTCGGGCGAGAAAATGGCCGATTGCCTCGACTTGTGCCGGCGTCGCATCGGGGCGAAGGTAAGCCGAAACTTCGATTTGGTCGAGCAGCCGTGTCCCTAAATCGGCCACGGCGCCGCGCACGAAGAGGAAGAGCCCGAGCAAGACGATCGTGATCGCGACCGTTCCGATCGCCGTCATTTGCATCCCGGTATTACGCGAAAAATTGCGCAATACTTCACCCAGAAAGAACTTGACCTTGCCCCAGTCCAAGATAGTAGTAGCCTCGCTGTTCGTCAGTGGTCACTCGGCCGTCTACCAGACGTACGACGCGCCGGCGCATGCGGTCCACCACGGCTTGGTTATGCGTCGCGACGACGACGGTCGTTCCTTTGAGGTTGATTCGCTGTAGCAGCGCGGTGATTTCGCTCGTATTTGTAGGGTCCAGGTTGCCGGTCGGCTCGTCGCAGAGCAGAATCTTCGGGTTGTTCACGAGCGCGCGCGCAATCGCGGTTCGCTGTTGCTCGCCGCCCGAGAGCTCGCCAGGGTACATGCGGCTCTTATGGGAGAGACCCACGAGATCGAGCGCTCGCGGTACCTGACGCATCACGTCGCGCGTGTGGGCGCCTGTGACTTGCATTGCAAAAGCGACGTTCTCCCAAACGGTCTTGTCGGTGAGCAGTTTGAAATCTTGGAAGACGACGCCGTGGTGGCGACGCAAGGCGGGGACGCGGTTTCGCCGTAAGCGATCGACTCGGATGCCATCGACGACGATTTCGCCTGCCGTTGCTTTCGCTTCGCGGTAGAGTAAACGAAGCAAACTCGACTTACCAGTTCCGGAATCCCCGACGAGGAAGACAAAGTCGCCTTTCTCAATCTCGAGAGTTACGTTATCCAGGGCGCGCACGCCGTTGGGATAGACAAGCGAAACGCCGCGCAAGGAGATCATCGCTGAGAAAGGAGTTTTCCGGAAGCTTCGGCCTATACCTCCGCCATGGACTTCGATTTAACCGACGAGCAACGGGCTATCCAAAGCCTGGCACGCGAGTTTGCGCGCGAAGAGGTGAAGCCGCGCGCCGAAGAGATGGATCGCAACGAGCGGTTCCCGTACGAGCTGATTGCAAAAATGGCCGATCTGGGTTTCATGGGATTGCCGTTTCCAGAAGAGTACGGCGGTGCGGGCGCCGACACGGTCAGCTACGCGCTCGCCGTCATGGAGATCGCGCGTGCCGACGCGTCCACCGCGATTACGATGGCCGCGCACGTCTCGCTCGGCGCCACGCCATTCTACCTCTTCGGAAACGAAGCCCAAAAGCAAACGTATCTCGTACCGCTCGCGCGCGGCGAGCGGCTGTGGGGCTTTGGCCTCACCGAACCCGACGCCGGGAGCGATGCCGGCAACGTGCAGACGAAGGCCGAACTGCGCAACGGCCACTGGGTGATCAATGGTACCAAGGCGTTCATCACTAACTCTGGCACGGACATCACGGGCGGCACGACGATTACCGCCGTCACGGGACGGCGTGCGGACGGCTCTCGCGAAATCTCAAACATTATCGTTCCTCAAGCAACGCCGGGATTCACGCGCAGCCGAAAGTATTCGAAGATGGGTTGGCGCGCCTCGGACACGCGCGAACTTTCCTTTGTGGATGCGACCGTACCGGAAGAGAACTTGCTTGGGCCGCGGGGCGAGGGATACCGCCAGTTTCTCTCGATCCTCGACGGTGGCCGCATCTCGGTGGCAGCGCTCTCCATCGGCCTCGCGATGGGCGCGTACGACGAGGCGCTCGCGTACGCGAAGGATCGTCACGCCTTCGGCCGGCCGATCAGCAAGTTCCAGGCGATTTCGTTCAAGCTCGTCGACATGCTCACCGAGATCGAGCACGCGAAGCTCATGATGCTGCGCGCCGCGTGGGAAAAGGACCAGGGGCGCGATTACGTGCAAGCGGCGAGCTTCGCGAAACTTTTCGCCGGCGAACTCTCGCACCGTGTCGTCAACGAAGCCCTGCAGATCCACGGCGGATATGGCTTCATGGACGAATATCCAATCTCACGCATGTATCGCGATCAGAAGATCAACGAGATCGGCGAAGGCACCAACGAAGTCCAGCGCCTCATTCTCGCAAGGCTGATGGGATTGTAACGGTCGCACGATGGGCAACGAACAAGCTTTTGCGGCTGCTTCGATCGTCGTGTCGCTCATCGCACTCGGTCTGTCTACGATACTCTTAACCCGGCAGAACAAGCAACTCGAGCACGAACGCAATGCTTTGGCGATTCTGGATGCGATCGCGCGGCTCACCGACCCTGCGATCGTTGCGGCGTTCGCTCAGCTCGAAGGCATCGGCGAGCGTTTCCCCGACGAGGAGACCGTTGGCCGAAACTTCGTCGGCTCGCCGGACGATCGCGCACTCCTGCTAGTAGCGCAATACGTCGAAACGGTGGCGTGCTTGGCTCGCCGCCGCGTGCTCGACGCCTCGCTGCTCGTCGACGCCGTCGGGTTTATGCTCCGGTCTCGGTGGAATACGATCCTGCCCTTCGTGCAGCGATGGCGGCGCGTTCGCAACAACGAGTATCTTTTTGAGAACTTCGAGTGGCTCGCGATGTATAGCACCTGGTGGAAGGAGACGCCGCGGCCCCCTCACGAGCTCAACTACGATCCAAAACAGTTCCGCGACGTCGAGTTCAAGGTATAGTTAGCGAAGAGCGATCGCTCCAACGACCGCGCCGCCCAGAATCAAGACCGCCGGGTTGAGTTTTGTGCGCATCGATGCCACGAAAACGATCAACGCGACGGCCACCGTGACCCAACCGGTGACTGCGCCTTTGCCGAATGTGATCAGACCCGCTACCGCAAGACCGATTGCGACGGGGCCGAGTCCCTTTTGAATCGACGCACGCCACGGCCAGCTCTCGAGCCGTTTCCAGAGCGCCCCGATGCCGAACGTCAAGATTCCGGTCGGTACGAAGAACGCAAACGCGGCGACCAGCGCGCCCGGGATTCCCGCAATGCGTTGACCGATTGTCGCAACCATCATCATGTTGGGGCCGGGCGACATTTGGCCCACGCTATACACATGGATCAGTTGAGCATCGGTCAGCCAGCGATGCACGTTGACGACGAGAACCTTCATTTCGGGGTAGGCCGCCATGCCACCGCCGATGGTCAGCAGCGAAAGGTAGGAAAAGACGCTTGCTATTGCAGGGATCTGATCCATTCTTGATCCTCCTCTGCATGGGGCGCCGGCTTGCGCGGCCGGTATGTAAAAATTGCCACAGCGCCGACCGCCAGCAGCACGACCGGTACCGAAAGCTTGAAATAATTGATCCCGAGAATCGCCGCGAGGATAAAGAACGCTTCGTAGAAGCCCTTAACGGTCTTCTTTCCAATTTGAAACCAGGTCGCCGCAATAAGACCGGTCGCCGCGGCCGCTACGCCGTGGAGCA